>CAZIDB010000250.1:0-6569 GCA_964537965.1 uncultured Melioribacter sp.
AGCGGTTTAATTTTGCAACGTCAATTTTGCGGAAGTGGTGGAACTGGCAGACACGCCATCTTGAGGGGGTGGTGCCACGTCGGCGTGCGGGTTCAAGTCCCGCCTTCCGCACAATAAAAAACCCTCTCTATGAGAGGGTTTTTTATTTCATTTATGTAATTTCTTTAGAATTACAATTTAAATGCAACACCAGCCGTAATGTAACTTACACCGTAACCAAGTTCAGCAAAAGCTGCAACAGAAGGATTGAAGTAATATCTGCCGCCAACATGAAATCCCCACAATGCATAACTACCGGATGCTGAACCGCTCCAGTTATAATGGTGGCCAGATCCATGAGATTCAACACTACTGCTGACAATATCATATCCTAAAGTAACACCGCCATAAGCATCAATATTTTCATTTTGCCAGAAATGGTATTCGCCTCTGGCGCCAACAAAGATATATGTATAGGTATATTCCCATCCATAATCATCATCACCCCAGCTATCGCTTGAAGAAGAAAAGCCAACTACTCCACCGATTGAAATTTTCTCTTCAATACCGTATTGGAAACCTAAAGAGATAGGCGGGAAATCCATATCACCATAAATACCAGCGTGGCCATAACCAATTCCAACCTGACCAATCATGTCACCTTTCTTGTAAGGTTGAGCTAATACAGTAAGCGAAAGAAAAAGAACCAGAGCAATAGATAGAAATGATTTCATTTAGAACCTCCAATTAATTGTAAAATATTAGAACCTCAGAACATTAAAATTTTATTTATAAAATTTGGTTAGTAATATCTAAAAAAAGGAATTTAATATCAATAATACAAATCATTTCCTTTTTAAATAAAAAGTATTATGAGCATTAATAGAAGAAATTTTTAGTTTCTTTTGTTAGTTGCAGAGTTACCAAGTATAATAAATTACTTCCTTGACTTTCAATGCAACTCAATTATATATTTGAAACAAAAATTAAACTGAAATCATTGGAATCCATATCAATAATTCTCTTTGTAAGTGTTATCCTTTCACCGGTAATCGTTTATACGCTATTTAATAAAAAACAGAAATCTAATCATTCAACTTCGGGACAGATAACAAGGTTAGTTGCTTTTATTTCTTTTATACTTGCATCAGTTTTTATTAATATAATTGAGATTAATATTGTCTTATCTGTTTTCTGGATAATCCTTTCTGTTTTCATTATACGTAAAAATTTTTACAACCAATCCATATTAAAAGACAGGGTGGGTTTGGAAATCTTATTCATTTCTGTCTCATTCATTGTCCTTAATATTTTCTTTTTCAATAACGCCCGGTGGATAATTGTTCCTTCTCTGATGATTTCATTTCTTGCGGGTAGCCTTGCCAAAATATTTGGAATGTACTTCCCTATAAAAAATTTTAATGTCACCAGTGATGTGAAATCAATTGGTGGTTCATTAGCATTTTTTACATCTGCTATTGCTGCCATTCTATTCCTCTCCGCAAATTTTTCAAATTATTATTTGAATACTGAAGTTTTATTCAGCAGCTATTTAATTTCTGTAGCCGTACTGGTTGCATTCATTCTAACTGTATTTGAAGTAATTCTATCCGAAGGCTTGGATAATTTATTTGTCCCTGTATTCTGCGGATTTTTGTTATATGTTTTTCTACAGGCACAGGATTCTGCACTCTTACTTAGTTTTTCACTTGGAGCAGCAATTGCGTTTATCATCGTTGTACTATCTTACTATGTAAAATTTCTAACCATAAGCGGTTCAACAGCTACATTCCTTTTAGCTTCATTTATATTTGGATTTGGTGGACTGAAATGGAGTGTTCCAATTATGGCTTTCTTTATTTTGTCTTCATTACTTTCCAAGATCCGGAAAAAAGTAAATGATGAAGTGGAAAAATATTTTGAGAAAACCGGAGTTAGAGATCATTGGCAGGTTGTTGCAAACGGAGGCATTGGCGGAATACTTGTTATTATAAATCTCATTTATCCTTCAGAACTATTTTATTTTATATACGTCTCTTCACTGGCAGCAGTTTGTGCAGATACCTGGGCTACTGAGATAGGAACAATGTATAAAACGAAAACGTATAACATTTTAACTTTCAAACAAGTGGATCAAGGTTTATCAGGTGGTATCTCTTTGGTCGGAACTTTAGGTGGAATGCTTGGCGCAATGATTATTGCTTTTTCAGGGTTATATTGGATTGAGATTAATAATGTTTATTTTGTTCTGTTTATTATTGTTTCTGGTGTCGCAGGTAGTTCCTTCGATAGTGTACTTGGCGCTACTATTCAGGCACAGTTTGAATGCGTCATTTGCGGTAAACTGACAGAGAAAGAATTTCATTGCAATAAAATTACTATGCATAAAAAAGGATTTAACTGGTTGAATAATGATTTAGTAAATTTATTGGCAGGTATTGGCGGGGGAATATTTATTTTAATATTTAAGGGACTATTATCCTGATATGATAACCTTTAAGAAAATTTTTTTAGCAGTTGCTTTAATTTCCTGTACAACTTTTTCAAAGGAAATTCCTCAAAAGTATTTTAAAGCGATGGCTGAGTACGGCAGCAATAATTTTTTGTCTGCTTACGAACTGTTTACAGAATTTGGAAAAGAATACAAGATTGAAGATGAATTTTCTGCAACAGCATATTATTATGCTGCAGAAAGTCTTGTTAAGATGGAAAAGTTTGATGCGGCAATAACATCCTTCGAATTTTTTATTGATCGTTTCAAATGGTCTTCCTTTTTGGAAAAGGCGCTCTATGAACTTGGCTTTTTATATTACAAGAGCAACCAGTACTTTAAGAGTCGGGAAAAATTTCTATTACTCATCAGTAAATATCCTAACAGCGAAAATATTGGTTCAGCATACTACTTTATCGGCGAATCATTTTCATTAGAAGGAAATTATTATAATGCGATTGATTATTTCGAAAAAGCTATCGCATCAAAGAAAAATAAATTTCCGGATAAAAGCATATATGCATTAGCGGGAGTATATGAGAAACGGCAGGATTATCTAAAGTCAGTTGCATATTATGATACTTTGCTTGCCTATTATAAGAACAGCGATCTTGCCCCGGATGCGCAGGTTAGAATTGGTGTTTGCTATTTTATGCTTAAAGAATATGATAATACAGTCCTTGAATTATCCGATCCTTTAATTGATCAACTACCTGAGAAACAGTTGTTTGAAGCTAAGTATGTTTTGGGACATTCTTTTTACAGGCTTAAAGAATATTCGAACTCGGAAAAAACTTTTAAAGAATTAATTTCTCAGAATCCTTCATCACCATTAATCAGGGATACAAGATATGCGCTTGCCTGGTCTTACTTTCAACAGGCAAAGTATGATGATGCCTACAAGATATTTAATTTGTTAGCAAAAGGCGGGGAAGATTCCATTGCGATTAATTCTTACTTCTGGAGTGCAGAATGCAAACGATATGAAGGAAAAGAAAGCGAGGCAAACCTTATCTATGATAGTTTCCTTGAAAAATATCCTGATAGTAAAATTTCTTCCAAGGTTAAACTGCAGCTTGGGTTAAGTAATTTTACAACTAACAAAACTGCAGTAAGTGAGGAAGTTCTTTTATCTTCTGCCAACTCCGGTAATATGGAAACAAGGTGTAAAGCGTTTACATTACTTGGCGAGTTAAAACTTAGCCAGAATAATTTCAGTGATGCTAAAGGCTATTTTGAAAAAGCGGTAGCCGTTGAAAATATTTCAGGCGATAATAAAAACAGGGCATTATTAGGTCTATCAATGTCGGATTATTATCTTAAAAATTATGATGAGGCTGTAAAAAATCTTAAATCGTTATTGGTAAAAGCGCCAAAGTTTGAAAGCGATAAGGTCAATTTCTATTTGGCTGAATCATACTTCTCCACGAAAGAATATTCTAATTCACTTAAATACTACAATCTTGTTAAAACGGAAGATGCCGGTATTAATTCCCAGGTGCTTTATGGTAAAGGTTATGCTTACTTTAATCTGAAAGACTTTAACAATGCTTCTTTTTGTTTTGCGGATTTTATTAAGAATTACAAAAGCCATAAGAATTATTCGGATGCACGTTTGCGCTTGGCTGATTGCTATTTCGGTTTGAAGAAATACACGGACGCCGGCAGAATTTATAAAGATATTTTTTCGTCAGACAGCCAGCGATTATCAAATGATTATGTGGCTTACCAATATGCACAGGCGCTTTATAAATCGGGCAGTTCCAAAGAAGCAATTGATGAATTCAACAGGCTTCAAACAAGATTTCCAAACTCAAAGTATGTTGAAGAATCCCAGTATATAATCGGATGGATTTATTTCCAGAAATCGGATTTCTACAGTGCGATAAAGAATTATGAAATTCTGATTGACCGCTACTCAAAATCAACTTTAGTCCCTGTTACATTTAACTCCATTGGTAACTCATATTTTAATCTGGGCAAATATGATTCTGCAAGTTATTATTATAACCTTGTAATTGATAACTATCCTTCTTCCGGTCAGGTGTTCGATGCTATTAACGGTTTAAAGGATACTTATATAGCCGAGGATAAACCGGATATGGCAATAAGTGTTATTGATAATTTCATCTCGCAGAATCCGAATGTTAGTTTTGCTGACCAGATATTCTTTAAAAAAGGAGATATTTACTATAGCCTTAGAAATTACCAGAATGCCGTAAGCAGCTACAATGAGTTCATTAATTTTTATACTAAAAGTAATTTAATACCTGATGCTTATTACTGGATTGGTAAAAGTTACAGAAATATGGGCGAGTCAAATGATGCATTGAAAAACTTTACTTTGGTAACAGAAAAACATCTGAATTCTGAAATAGGTATTGCCTCTGTACTGGAAATTGGCAGCATTTATAAAGAACAGGGAAATAATGATAAAGCTATTGAAATTTATAGCAGAGCATTGGATAACCTGAATGAAAATCCTAAGGTAGCAGAGATCGCGTATAATAAAGCAATGGCTTATATAGACAAAGGGGACATCAGCAAGGCTTACGAAGATTTTAACTTTGTGATTCAATATTACAGTACAAGTATTTTTGCCGCTGCATCAAAATATGAGATTGCTTTAATTGAAATGTCACGCCGTAATTATGAAACTTCTGATATGCTTCTTAAAGAACTTTCTGAAAACCGGGATGATGATATTGGGGCAAAAGCACAATACAACCTGGGCGTTTCGCTTATGGAACAGAATAAAATTGATGATGCTATTACAGCCTTTGTAAGAGTGAGATTTGTTTTTTCCGGTTACGATGAATGGCTGACTAAATCATATCTTAAACTTGGCGACTGCTATATCAAAAAGAATGATACTCAAAAGGCTAAGGAAATTTTCAGGACTGTAATTGCAAACCACGGCGGTGATACTTATGGTGCCGAAGCAAAAAAGAAACTAAGAGAACTGCAATGAAGAATTTTATCTTTTTAATTACACTTGTTTTAATCACCTGCGTTTCTGCCCAGGATACAAGGCAGAAAGATCCTAACGTTGAATTACCTGAGTTTGTTATAACCGGAATTGAAAAAGTAACATTGCCTGTTCTGCCAAAACCAAAAGCAGAATTAATAACTATCATCTCGGATGATTTTATAAGACCATCTTATTCACCGGAGGAACTTAGCATTTCTACACTCTCTGATCCTGAAAAGAAAGATGTTAACATTCTGCAAAAGGAAAACGGCTTTTATGGAAATGTAAATGCAGGTTTAGGTGTTTACACACTTCCGGTTGGTCAGGTTTCACTCGGAACACCATTCGATAACGGATTGATAAAAGGCGATCTGCTGGTTAAAAATGTACGCAATTATGTCGATAATGCGGATTACAGTACATTCGGAGCAAAAATTTTTACTTCCATATTCAGCGATAACAATTCTGATTTTTTACCCGGCTCTACTTTTAAACTTGGCGCTAATTACAATTATCTTAATTATAAATTCTATGGTTCGTTAATCCCTGATTATAACAGGAGCCTGCATTTCAGCAATATTTACTTCGGATATTCAAGTTTCCCAACGGAAAATTTCAAGCTCGATTTCAAAATTGATGAAAGAATTTTTTATGTAAAAGATTTAAACCTTACAGAAAATAATTTTAATGTTGATGGTTTCATACAAACCGGGTTTAAGGAATTTTTAATCGGCGGCAACCTTACTTACGGAAATTATTATGCTAAAGCCGACTTAAAAGGATCGTCAAGATATAATTTTATAAATGTACATCCTTATGCTGAGCTGAACTTGACAGATCACTTTACAGTAAGAGGCGGAATTGTCTATGCACATCTTGGAAGCAGCAATTTATTTTCACCGACTGCCGCTATGTCCCTATTATTTAGCCAAAAGGTTTCCTTCTATGCAGAATTAAATCCAACTGCTGCAGTTCTTGATCCGCGGACTTTAGCAGAAAGGAACCGGTTTTATGACATTAACTCAATCACTCCTGTTATGCAAAAGGAAAAATTTAATCTTAAAGGCGCGCTCAAGTATGAATACGAAACCTATTTTGAAATTGATGCAGGCATGCAATACATAGACT
>CAZIDB010000251.1:0-6567 GCA_964537965.1 uncultured Melioribacter sp.
GTATAATTGAGTCTGCATTTAAATCAGTATAGAAGTTAATTAAAAACGATTCGACTTCATTTATACCATAATTTTTTATTTCAATCTGAAGAGTAGTCTGCTGCCCGATTATACCGTAGCCTGTTTTATTTCTAAACTCTGATAACCCGATGTCAAAATTTTTAGGAGTAACTGAATTTACTTTGCCGGGAGTAGCCTTGAATTTACTTTCTGATGATGCCCAGTTTGTTTCATCAATACTTTCATTGTCTGTAAAAATTCTCTCTAAGGATTTGCCGCCGGTGCTTCCTCCCCAGGTTGGAAGATATTCAAGACTGTCAATTGTCAATCCGGTTGAATCTCTTATACATACAACATCACCGGTATTATTAAATGAAGGAAGCTTAGAGATAATAATTTCAGAGGGAACATTAAAATAGTTTTTGATTAGTGTGTCTTTACAAAGGATAACAAAACCATTGGACGGAATATATTTGGTGTCGGATGCAACATTTGAATGTGAAGAGTTATCATAAATTTTCCAGCCGATTAAATTAACCGGCAATAAAGTTTTATTGTAAAGCTCTACCCATTCCGCCTGACCGGTAAGAGGAGCATACATTATTTCATTTATCACCACGTCATTAAAATTATTTGGCGGGGGATAAACCGTGAACCTAAGGAGTTTAATATTGTTTGCAGTATCTTCATCGGCTGCATAATCAACAACCGCGATTAAATTGTAACTACCGGGGTTTAAATTTGCCAGGCTTGTTTGAACTGAAATGGAATCCCCGGAAACCAAAGCGTTTATCTTCTGATTATATATTTCTTCATCGCCGGTAAAAAGCGAATCAGAATTAATATCGTTATAAATAAGGACCTCAAAATTATCGGAAGTTTCCGCTCCGGTATTTTTTACAATGGCTTCTATCTCAATATTTTCATTCTGAATTGGTTTAACCGGTTTGATAGTAAGAGAACTCAATTGCAAATCATTTAATTTCCGGCTTACCGTGTTTCTAAAGCCGGGTGATCCATTTAATGTAAGTGAATTTTTCCAGTTGCCGGGTGAGTTATCAATGTTCAGGTTAATTTTCTCATCGGAATATCCTGCATTGTTATCAGCCGAATAAGTATAAACATCAACAGTGTCGTTCAGTTCATTTAATAAGTAGATAGTTCTGTCTGTTGTGTTGGCCATACCCGAAGCGCCGAACGAGTTGTTATCAATATTTAATACTAATGCTCCGGCCGGAATAAGTTGATTATAAATTCCATTCGCATAATCATAATCGGCTTCAAGAATAAGAGCATAACTTTGCGGTTGCAGGATGAGGTTGGTATCCAAACCAATAATGCCGTCAGCAGTTGAAGTATAATATTTGATTTTCCAGTCTTTAAGTGAAATGCTTTCTGTTGTGCTGAGATTGTACAATTCAACAAACTCATTGTTACCGGAAGTATTAAACATTATTTCGATTATAGTTATTGGAGGCGGAGTCTGTCCGTAAATAAGGTAAACGGAAAATAATATTACTATAAACCCTCTAACCAATTTCCCCTCTGATAATCAAACCGGTGGCAAGACTATTTTTCTTTGGTCAATATAATTAAGAAAAAAGTAAGAGAAAACAGGCCGGCATAAAAAAGAATATAGTTTTTCCTATTTGGAAGGTGAATGACTTTTATTACTTCGCTTCCGTGAAACCAAAAACGCAATAAGAGCTACCCCAAAGGTTACAGAACCAAACACGATTAAAGAATAGTATACAATATTTTCTAATGTCATTAATTACATCCTTGTCAAGAACTTCCGAAAAATGTGAATCAAAGGTAAATATTTTTGTTAGTGTGGACAACTAAATTTATTTTTAGCTGATAAAAATCACAGGTTTAACCATGAAATATTTCATAATAGAAATTATTTATACTGTTCCTTTGGAAGAAATAGAAAAAACCACAATAGAACACAGAACCTTTTTAAGAACACTTTACGATAAGAATCTGATTTTAATGTCCGGGCCAAAGGTGCCGCGTACAGGCGGAATAGTAATTGCCCGTGCAGAATCAATTGAATACGCAGAAAATCTTTTTAAAGATGATCCGTATAAGAAAAAAGGTCTGGCAGAGTATAGGTTTATAGAATTTAAACCATTGAACCACCAGGAATTTGTAAAAGACTGGATTGAATTAGAAAAAAACTGAATTTAAACCGCAGGTGCTAATTTTCTGCTTCAACCTTCACGAGCTATTTTTTATATTGTGGGTGAAATTAAAATAATTTGAGAAAGAAATGACAGAACCTACAATTACTATTGGAATTTTGAGCAGAGAAAAATTAAGCTTTGATCTCTATGGCGATTACACTGCACGGGATTCGGAGAAAACTTTCAGCGGAAAATTTTCAGCTTGTTTAGACGGGGATACTATTGTAATAGAGGGCGAAAAGAAAAACTATAATTTCAAAAACGAAGTTGTCTTTACTCCTTCTAATTTTAAGTCGGAATCATTTCTCTTAAGAGATGTTGTAATTGGTGTACAGTTTCACTGGGAGCAGAAAGAAAACCAGAGATTCCTTGGCCAGTTAAGATTATTTATTGAAGACGGTAAAATTACCGCGGTTAATATTATTCCGATTGAATCTTATCTTACAAGCGTAATCTCATCCGAGATGAGCTCAAACTGCTCTATAAATCTTCTTAAAGCACATTCAATAATTTCAAGAAGCTGGCTCCTTGCCCAAATTGAAAAAAGCAAATCAAAAGAAAAATATAAAACGATTTATGAAACAGAAGATGAATTGATTAAATGGTACGACCGGGAAGACCACACTCATTTTGATGTTTGCGCAGATGACCATTGCCAGCGCTACCAGGGCGTAACAAAAATTCATACCGATGTGGTTAAAAGAGCGATTGAAGAAACAAGGGGAATTGTTCTTTGGTATGATAATAAAATTTGCGATTCACGCTATTATAAATCCTGCGGCGGTATTACGGAAGCATTTGAAAATGTGTGGGAGCCGGTTAAACATCCTTATCTTGTTCCCGTTATTGATTATAAATTTGAAATGGAAAATACAAACACAGATTTTTCCGAAGAGCAGAATGCTGAAAAATGGATTCGGTCAAATCCACAGGCTTTCTGTAATACAACAGATGAAAGAATTCTTTCACAAGTACTTCCTCATTTTGACCAGAAGACAAAAGATTTTTACCGGTGGAAAGTTGAATATACACAACAGGAGCTTGCAGATTTAATTAAAAGTAAAAGCGGAATAGACTTCGGACAGATTATTGATCTTGTTCCTGTTGAAAGAGGAAACTCTGCCCGCCTTATTAAATTGAAAATAGTTGGAACGAAAAAGACTTTGACTGTTGGAAAAGAACTTGAAATAAGGAAGTGGTTATCAAAGTCTCATCTTTACAGTTCGGCTTTTGTTGTTGAAAAAGGAAATATTGAAGATGGGGTTCCCGTTAAATTTACATTGATTGGTGCCGGCTGGGGACACGGAGTAGGGTTGTGCCAGATAGGAGCTGCCGTTATGGGCGAAATGGGTTACCAGTTTGATGAAATTCTTCTCCATTATTTTCCGAACGCAATGTTGAAAAAGCTTTATAATTGAGTATTAATAACTTGATTCCTTTTTGTTTTAAAAGCCCTCTCCTTAATTTTACCTGCCACCGGCAGGAGAGGGTTTATCCGAAGGATTCCTTTGGAAGGAGAGGCGTTTGAGAATCCTTTATTCCTGTTTGTCTAAAAGCTGGGGCGGAATGGAAATGTTCACGCTGCACTCAGTTTCACAGCTTCTTAAGCGGAACATTGAAACTGAGTTAATCTGCTATCCGGGCTCTAGAATTCATACCGAAGCATTAAAGCTTGGTTTTAAAGTTCATTCAATTAAAGCCTCCGGTTATTTTCATCCGGCCGGAATTTTAAAGCTGCGAAAAATTATTTCCGAAAGTTCTTTTGACCTTGTGCATACACAGGCATCAAAAGATTTGTGGGTTATTGTGCCTGCGCTTAAACTTGCCTCAAGTAAAATTCCTTTGCTAATGACAAAACAGGTTGGGTCATTTATTGTAAAGAAGGATAAACTTCATCAATGGATATATAACCGTGTAACTCTGGCGCTTGCAATAAGTCGGGTAATCAAAAAAAATCTAATCGATACTTGTCCTTTGCCGGGAAATAAAATTGAATTACTCCACAACTGGGTGGATACTAACAAGTTTAATCCGGATGTTGTCAATAAGAATAAAGTAAGAGAAGAATTTTCAATTGATAGAAATGAAATAGTAATTGGAATGCTTGCCCGGTTTAGCTGGGGCAAGGGTCATGAGAAATTTTTATTTGCAGCAAAAGAATTGTCGGGTAAGTACCCGAATCTTAAATTTATGATTGTAGGCGAGCCGAGCCGGGGTGAAGATGAATATGCAGCTAAAATTAAAGAGTTGACGAGAGAATACGGAATTGAGAATAAAATTATTTTTACCGGCTTCAGAAAAGATACTCCGGAAGTTTTGGCATCAATGGATATTTTTGCTTTCCCTTCTCACTCGGAAGCATTTGGTATTGCACTTGCAGAGGCGCTCTCAATGGGCATTCCGTCGGTATGCTCCGATTCGGACGGTGTTTTAGATATTGCCGTTAATGGAGTTACTTCATATCTTTTCCAGAAACAAAACGGTAAAGATCTGGCGGATAAACTTGAAGTGCTCATTCAATCACCGGAGACAAGAAAGAAATTTGGAGAAGCATCGCGCAAACGTGCAGTTGAAAATTTTGATGTGGAAATTCTGACAGATAAAGTAATTAATATTTATAACAGACTGTTAAATAATGAAACGGGGAACCGGTGATACGGAGAAACGGCGAATGAAGCAATTCCCCTTTTCCCCGGTTCTCTCTTTCTCCGATTCAATAATAATTTTTAGAAAGTAATTAGAAAAGATAGATGACGTTCTTAAATCCCGCGGTACTATTTGGATTGATTGCTACAGCAATTCCGGTTCTCATTCACCTTCTTAATTTAAGAAAGCTGAAGAAGATAGACTTCAGTACTTTATCTTTTCTAAAAGAGCTGCAGAAGAATAAAATCCGCAAAGTAAAACTTAAACAATGGCTGCTGCTGGTCTTACGTTTTTTAATAATACTTTTTCTTGTCGGCGCATTTGCAAGGCCGGCGCTTAAAGGAATATCAATCGGCGGTACAACATCTTCCGCTAAAACCACAGCAGTATTTATTATTGATAATACTTTCAGCATGTCTGTCGTGGACGAGAAGGGCTCATACTTTAACAGGGCAAAGCAGGTAGTAAAAAATATTCTTAACGAACTGCAGGATGGCGATGAGATTGCAATTATTCCTGCTGCCGGTTTGAATAATCAACTAAGACTAACCAACAATCTTTCTGAAGTAAAGAAAACAATTGATGAACTGGAAATTTCATCTGTAAGCGGCACACTTCATTTTGCAGTGCTTGAAGCCGCAAAACTTCTTGAAGGCTCAAAGAATTTTAACAAGGAAATTTACCTGCTTACGGATTTTCAGAAATCACGTTTGGCAGAAAGAGATGAGACCCTTTCTGACCTGAGCCAGCTTCTTGATGAACGTGTTAAAATCTATACGTTCGATTTCTCCGGAAAGGAAATTTATAATATTGCGGTTGAAACGTTTGAAGCTGGGAACCAGATATTTGAAAAGGATAAACAGATAAGCTTTAATGCTCAGATTAAAAATTACTCAAGGCAGCCTGTTAATAATCTTGTTGCTTCGCTTTATATTAATGGTGAAAGAAGCGCTCAACAGAGTATTAACCTTGCAGAATATGAGAGTAAAAAAATTCTCTTCGAAACAGTTTTAAAGCATTCAGGCTTTATTGATGCCCAGGTTGAAATTGAAGACGATGATATAATCCAGGATAACAAAGGCTACCTTAGTATAAATATACCCGAACAAATTAATGTTCTCATCCTTTCGGAAAATCCTGATGATGCTAAATTTGTTGAGCTACCGCTGCAGGTAAGCAGTGAAAACAATTTTGTTAAAACAGACATTAGAAACATTGCGCAGCTTCAATCTGTTAACCTTACCGGCTATGATGCCGCAATTATTATTGCCGATAATTTTGCCGGGTACGCAGATAAACTTAAAAGCTATATCAAGGATGGCGGAAGCATTCTTATTCTGCCGGGCTCAAACGGATTTTTTAATCAGTTTAAAAACAGTTGCAGCGCACTTCAGATAAATACAGTGGTTTCAGCGGCTGGAAATATCAACAGCGGAAGAAGCACCGCTATATTTGATCAGGTTGATTTTGAGCATCCTGTTTTTACCGGTATGTTCACCAAAGGAGCAAAGAAAAAAATTGAGTCACCTGAGATTTATTTTTATTACAGGCAGAACACGCAGGGCAGCGGTAACAATATTATAGCACTATCTGATAATTCATCTTTCCTTGCAGAATATAAAATTGAAAAGGGAAAAATCTTTGTCCTTTCTGTATCGCCGGTTTTAAGTTGGAGTAACTTTCCTTTAAAAGGAATTTTTGTCCCGCTTATTTATAAATCGGTTCTTTATCT
>CAZIDB010000252.1:0-6558 GCA_964537965.1 uncultured Melioribacter sp.
AAAAGTTGCTTACGTTCAGCTAAAAGTGTTTGATCTTCTCGGAAGGGAAGTAGCTACTTTGATAGATGAAGAAAAACCAGCTGGAAGTAACCATTATCAATTTTCGATTGATGATTTACAATTAACAACAGGAGTATATTTTTACAGGTTGCAAGCCGGATCATTATCTCAGACAAAAAAGATGTTGATAATAAAATAATCCGGAAGTTTTTGGATTTTAAGTAAGCTGCTGTATTAAGATTTAGAAAATTTTTATTGTCTCTGATCTCTTGACTGTTTAAAATATTTATTGCAATATTCTTCTGGTAATTTATCTTAACTCCGAGAGAGCAAGATTATAGTTACTGTTTCCTACTGAAGATTATTCACTGATTACTCTCCCGAAGTAAGCTTCTCCAACACAGATGGAACTATTCAAAAATTTAATGATGACAAATAAGTTCTAAGCTTTATTTTCATTGTTTCTGAGTTTATAATATTTCTAGATTTTTACACTGATGATAAGAATTCATTTCAAAGAAATATTTTTTGTTACATATATAAAACCACTTTCATAAATAAGTTTTTAGTATTGGAGGTTAATATGAGAACTAACTTACTACTATTTTTTCTATTCATTTCATGTATGATATCTTTACTTACTGCTCAGGAGGCTGAATCAATTCAAGATAATCAGAACAACAAACTCAAAGCTTATTCAAATTATGATTTTATTGCTGGTGATAAAATTATTTTCGAGGATGATTTTACTACAAGTACAGAAGGTGAATTTCCTCCTAGATGGAAATTAGTGGCTGGTCAGGGAGTAATAAACAAAATTGACGGGAAACCCACTTTTGTAATTACTGAAGGTAGCTATGGAAAAGTCGCTCCAAGAATAAAAGCAAATGATTATCTTGCGACAACTTTTACAATTGAATGCGATTATTTTTCGCAAAACGATGAGTATGGATTCAGCATTTTCTTTGTTGATCAGGATGGAGAAAACTCTAAAGCGATTGTTTTTGATATATACGGCAATGTTCAAACTGAATATTTTCCAAATGATTTAAGCGGGCAGCATCCAGATACTAAAGAAGATAAATATAATACTAATTTGTGGAGGCATATTTCAATTATCTACAAAATGGGGCAAATGAAATGTTATGTCGATCAATACAGAGTACTTGTAATACCAGACTGTGGGTTTACACCTAAAGGACTTTTATTTGGGGGTAATGCGCCAAACCGTTTTAGGAATGTAAGAATTGCAAATGGCGGAGGGATGAATATGTTAGATCAGATTTATAAGGATGGCAAATTGATAACTCACGGAATTCTGTTTGACGTTAATAAAGCAACCATAAAAGAAACTTCTATGGGCGTGATTAATGAAATTTATAAATTGATGAAAGATCATAATGATTTAAAACTAAGTATAGAAGGACATACTGACAGTGATGGAGATGATATATCAAATCTTAAACTTTCTGAACAAAGAGCAGATGAAGTAAAAAAGGTTTTATTGGATTTAGGAATTGAAGATTCACGGCTTACAACTAAAGGTTGGGGAGAATCCAAACCGATTGAAAAAAATGACTCAATCGAAGGGAAAGCAAATAACAGAAGAGTTGAATTTGTAAAGTTTTTATAAGTTCGCGAACACCAGCACTGATTTGAACTAATTGAAATTTATTAAGAGAACATTTTTGGCGGTGATATGAATGATTTATATAACAAAATGTTTCTACTTTGCATTGGTTTGTTATTTTCATATAGTGTCATCTCTGCTCAAACAGTAGTTACCGTTAATACTTTAAATGATACACCACCCTGGGACAACCCTGATACACCTGAAGATGAGACGGATGATGGAATATGTATGGATAAAGATGGGCATTGTTCTTTAAGAGCAGCTTTAACAGAAACAAAAGATGGAAATCTATTTGCAAGGACTATTAATATAGTCGTTGAAGGACAGATAAACCTTAATTATGATCCATTACCATTGACGCTTGCTGATGATTTTAAAATTATTGGAAATGCAAACATTAAAATCAATCAAACAGCAGAAAATAGTATTTGTTTCCAAATTGCAGGAAGCGAGTGTAGTCTCGAAAATCTTCAAATAACCGCTCCAACAGGAACGGGAGTTTATATCTTAGGAACAAACAACATTAAAATCAAAAATTGTAGAATTAAAGATAATTTTCTGAATGGAATTCAATTAGTTAGCGGGCAGGATATTGAAATTTCAGATAATGTTATTTCAGGTAATAAACTAAATGGAATTTCTATTGAAGGATTTAATATTTCTGATGTTAAAATTAAAAGAAATAAAATCGGTACCAATGATAATGCTACAAGTGCCAATGGCAATTTAATATCCGGTATTTCAGTTGCATACAGTACTTTTCCATTAAGTAATATTATTATCGGTGGAGATAGCCCATCAGATAGGAATATAATTTCTGGTAATAATAATGGTATACAAATTCTTGCTGATAATATTATTGTTAAGAATAATTATATAGGTACAAATTATAACGGTACAGCAGCTATACCCGACTCATTGAAAGGGATAGTGATAAATTCTAAAAATAATACAATATGCAACAATGTAATTTCAGGAAATAGTCTTTATGGAATTATGCTTCATAATGGAATTTTTTCAAGCGCTAGTTCAAATAAAATTTTTGGAAATATTATTGGTGGTACCGCAACTGATACTTTGCCTTTGCCCAACCTAGTTGGAATCTGGATTGCAGGGTATTCAACGGATAACATTATTGGTGCTGGCTTAAATAAGGATAATACACAAAATGCAATTGTCTATAATTCTCTTTATGGAATTTATATTGATAGCAGCGTTGCTGGAAGCAAACCTGTTAGAAATACCTTTAGAAAAAATTTATATAAAGATAATAATAGACTTGCAATAAAGGTTACGTTAAATACTCAGAATAATATTAAAGCACCTCTGCTTGATAGTATCGCGACTGATTCAAGTGGCGATGTTTTTTTATACGGCCATGAAGCTAATCCAAACGCTACAGTTGATATGTATAAGTGTGATCCCGCAAGTTTAACGGAAGGGAAAGATTGGATTTCTGAAGATAAAGCTGACGTGCTGGGTAATTTTAAAATTAAAATTGATGATGTAAGCTGTGATGCATTAACTGTAATGCAAACCGATTTAAATGGTAACTCGTCGCAATTTGCAAAATGCATTAGTCCGGCTCCTTTACCTGGGAAAATAGAACCCAATTGTAATGGACCTTTTATTGTTGGAATTAACTATGACAATGAGTTTACGATAAAAATTAATTGGAATGGAGTACCTGAACCATCAAGAAAAGTTACTTTCTTCTTAAATGGTGTTAATCAGAAAGATGGAATACTGAACGATGATATAGCAAAAGTAACTTACGATATGGGAATATTAACTAAAGGGAACAATGAAATAAGCTGCCAGGTGTTCGGCTGTTCGCCAACCCCGCTTAGCGGACAATCCTGTACATTATGTGCTGTTGATTTGCCTACCTGGTTGCTATCTCCTGCAGCTTATTGCGATAACGGTCAAATTCATTATAAAGAAAAAATACTTTTTCCGGCAAGTACAATTGCTAATGTTCTTGATATTCCAAGTTACGTTGCTTTTATTGCCGGAGCATTGGAATTTGCAGGAATTCCTGAATATGAAGTAGAAATCAATATGCCGGGAGTTAGTCCAAACGTAGAATTCAATAAACAGTTTTCATTCCTGGGAACAGCGCTAAATTTTACTACAACAGGAAATGTTACATCAACTTTGGATTGTTCTGGAATTGTTCCCGTTGGAAATATTGGGATGCATGCAGGCATAACCCATACATTTCATGCTGGTTTTAATCTTGAATCTTATCTGCCGGATTGTACGGGTATTTTTTCTTTTTGGATTTTGGAGGATATTTGTCAATATGCTCATTCTTTAGCAAGAAGTATCAGGGCAAGCGCTACCGTCGGAGGAAGCATTGATATTAATTCCAGGATCGTTCTTAATAATAGCTTATCTCTTACAGGTACTGGAATAGCAAAGGTATTCGTTAAACCTGAATTTGATTTATTCTTCTTTCATGCCAGAGGTAACGGAGAAATCAGTTTTACTCTTAGTTTGCCGACATTTGAACTCGTTAATTTTCAATACCAGTTATCAGGTCACATATATTGCAGTACTCCAATTCCAGCACTGGATTTTGATATACCTCTTGGACCATGGCCTAGAACCGGAATACAGTTTGCTTCTCTAAATGAACGTATTTTATCTGATGTTGGATTTAAAAATCAAACAAACGAAATGAAATATTTCCATGTGGAGAATTCATATTCCAGGTTTACTTTATTTGATACAGTCGTAGCAGAAAAAATACCCAACGATGCCGAAGTAAAGTTTTGTGCTGGTAAAAATAATTATGAAGCGGTAGTATGGAATGAATTTAATTCTTCCTCAGAAAGACCATCTGGAGATATTGCTCTAAAAATTAAGAATGGAACCATTTGGTCTAACAATATTCTATTAAACAATGATATTAATATCGATCAAAATCCAATTGCAGTTTTTGATGCAAACAATAATATCGTTTTATGTTGGGAAAGAAATTTTTCTCCTACTATTCCATCTGGTGAAGAATTGTATAACCCGTTATTTCTAAAAAAATATGAAATTGCTTATGCTGTTGTTGATCCATCAAACGGGAATATTATCCAATCTGGTTCACTTGGAGACAGTTTACATTACGATTTTAATCCATTATTAATGAAAGGTAAAGATGGAACAATCATGCTAATCTGGCAGGCTACAAATGGCAATACTTTATTCGGAAAACCCGGGAATGAATTATTACTAAATACCGTAGAATGGAATGGTAATGACTGGGATGTGGTTAAGATTATTTCGAACACCTTAGAGGGAGTAATGAATTGGGATGGGGCAGTATATTCATCTGATAAGGCAATGCTTGCGTTAATTAAAGATAATGATAATGATTTTTCTACTTCAACTGATAGAGAAGTTCAGGTTTATAATCTGAATGGCGAAAATTGGACTGGACCGATATATGTAACTTCTGATAATACTGTTGATTGGGCAGTCCATACCGCATATACCAATGATGGAAATCCATTGCTTTGCTGGCAAAAAGATACATTAATTGTCGGACTTACAAATGACCTAAACAGCACACCTTCGGTTTGGTTGGATTCTTCCGATGTTGGACTTGAATTTATGAATGCAGATTTTATGTGCACTTCAGAAGATAGTCTTATATTAATTTGGAAAGATGGTTCGGCTATTTTTTATTCATTTGCCGATCTGAAAAATTTAGATTGGTGTGAAAATATTCCCATCAAAACCACTCCGGAAGTGCAGAGATCTGTTACAACGGATTTTAATTCCGATGGAAATCTATTAATAGGATATCTTCAATTTCCACGTGCAGATAGTCTACCTGAGGTAAATTCTCATGGTAAAATTTTTATTTCAGAAATTGATCTGAAGAACATTGTCACAGGTTCAGTTGAAGAATTAAAAAACATACCCAACTACTTCAAATTGTACAGTGCTTATCCAAATCCGTTTAACACTTCAACAAAGATTAAATTTGAAATCCCAGCTGTTAAGACCGGACAGGCTTCGTCTTTATTAACTACGCTTAAGGTATATGATATTCTTGGACGAGAAGTAGGAACTCTTGTAAACGAAACAAAGGAAGCGGGAACTCACGTGGTCGAATTTGATGGGAGCAATCTTACCAGCGGAATTTATTTCTACCACCTGAAAGCTGGTTCATTCAGTGAAGTAAGAAAAATGATTCTAATGAAATAATCCATTCTTGATCTTTGCGTCTTAGCGGCTTCGCGGTAATTATCTTTACTGCAAAGCCGCTGAGAGGTACTCCAACCTTTATCAATCCAATAATCGTTAATCATTTTAATAAAGAAGAGAAAGATTCTGTATTCAATTTTCTTAAATTTTCTTAAAAAAATTTTAGTACAAAAATTGTTTCATTTACCTTCAGCATTTTCCAATAAACAGGTTTAAAAATGAAGTCAATACTACTATCGGTTTTATTCGTGTTTGCAATTTCAGTATCTGCCCAGGTTGAAAAGATTAGAGTTGCCTGTATAGGCAACAGCATTACTGAAGGCTCAGGATTGGGAACCAAAACTTATCCGGCTCAGCTTGGTGCATTGCTGGGCAATCATTATGATGTAAAAAATTATGGATTGGGCGGAAGGACTTTACTTAAGAAAGGAGATTTTCCTTACTGGAATGAAGAATATTTTTTAGATGCTCAGGATTTTAATCCCCACATTATAATTCTTTGTTTAGGTACCAATGACAGCAAACCTCAGAACTGGATTTACAAAGATGAATTCTACAGTGATTACATGGAAATGGTTCAGACGTTCAGAAAGAACAACCGTGATCCGCAAATATATGTTTGCTTTCCCACACCGGTATTTAAAGATGGATATGGTATTACAAACTCAATTATCCATGATAATATTATTCCTTTAATTGATTCTGTCCGTAGAACA
>CAZIDB010000253.1:0-6512 GCA_964537965.1 uncultured Melioribacter sp.
ACCCTCCTTATATTCACCGGATTTTGTCCAGAGCTGTTCACCCAGAGTATTATGAATTGAAAATGTCAAATAGGATTTTGCGGGAAGCACAAACTCTATTTTTGTACTTGGGTTGAAAGGATTTGGGTAAGCAGTAATTCTGAAATCAACCGGCATTAAGACCTCATCTACAGAAGTTGCTGTATTCCCACCCTGCGGGGTTGGCACCAGCTTTTGCCAGTTATCGCTTCCATCAGGATACCTGCCGAATGAAATATTTTTACTTTGATCCGGGTATGTAAGAGAATCAAGTATTGTTACACCATCCGCATCAACTAAGGCTAAAAACTCACCGCTGCCATCTAATTTAAAATTTGTATGCATATCTCCCTGAGAAGAATCCTCATCGCACCAGATAAGCTGAAAGTGACCAGGCAATAAATCCAAACCGGGAGAAGTAAATTGCCATTTGTTTAGCTTACCAGGATCATCAGTTAAAAATTTTCCCGTTAAAGAAATTGTTTGAGAAGTGGGGTTAAATATTTCAAGCCAGTCGTCATACTCTCCATTATCATCGGCATAAAGAGAATCATTCTTAGCGAGCAGTTCGTTGATAACAAGGCTTGTGGAATTTACCCCTGCAGTTTGAATATCAATATTTCTGCCCCTTGGAAATTGTGCTTTTTGTTCAATACTATCCGTTACAGTTATTGCAAAATAACCTTTCGATGCAATTCCAATAGGAGAAAGTTTGCCAATCCAAAGATCATTCTCATTTATTTTTGTCGAACCCGGAACAGGCTTAAATTCCATTTGGGTTTTAAATACTTCACCGGTTCCGACTTTTTTGAAATTAAGTGTAACATCTTTTATTCCGTTCTTTGCAAAGATTGATGCTTTAACGTAAACAGTATCATCAAAGCCGGGATTTTTTGGATACCAATCCAGCGAATAAACAACCGGATTGGAATTAACCCACACAAGTTGCTTATTTATTGATTCGACTCTCTTGCTTATGAATTCTTTCAAGCCGTACTTTACATGTGCTTTATTATACCCGGAAAGTAAATACGAATTATTGAAATCTTCATTTGTAAAACCGTAATCAAAATTTTTATAAGTATCCTGTTCAGCATATGGAGTAATGATATTCTTTATGCTGTCGATTCTTTTTTCAAGAAGATCAAGGTTATAAACTTTCTTTACTATGAAATCTAAAAAATGTGTGTAAAGATTTCTGTAATCTGAAAAAGTAAGAATCCTTTCGATCAGAGGGCGTTTTTCGCCGGAGCCTCCCATCTTTGAATATGTATATGGATTGACATTTGCCCAGTCTGTACTGAACCAATCAATGCCAAATGAATTATCCGCATCATACGGAATCCAGTGGAATAAATCTTTTGATGGTTCATGGTACAGGTAGTAATTATTTTTCAGGAACCAGTAATCATCCCAGCAACCGGTAAGAACATCAACAGAAACATATTTTAGAAATTCCTCTACAGAAAAAATCTTTTCAAGTGAATCCTGGAATACAGTTGAAGTAGTATTATTAATATTATTTATTAGTCTTGCTAAATTATAATAATCGTCTTCATCTTCATTAGTGGTTAAATCATATGTCCTTCTATCGCCGGACCTGAACTTATATAATTCCGGGTTCGAACCTTTGTAAACAAGATCAGCAGGGTAAAGGCATTTCCACAAATTCCCATTATCGTCTGTAAAACGTTTTTGTAAAAATTCATCATCAATATGTTCAACAGAAATGTAAAGGCCATAGTAATTTCCGTTAATATAAACTGCAGCATGTGCTGCACGGCTGGCATTCATACCAATCTTAGCGTATAAATCCCAGACAAGTTTGCTTCTTATAATTGAAGGATCATTATGTTCACCGTTAAGATTAAGTTTTTCAACATCATAAAAATCTCTTCCTTTAATAAAGCCATTGAACTCAAGCTTTAATGATTTCTTTTTGGCTTCTCTTGATGTATTACCACGTAATCTTATTCCAACTGAATCAATTGTCTCATCGATATATTTATTCTTAAAATGAATTGTGGCGTAATGAAGTGAATCGCTGTTAACATTTGCATACATAAAATCAAGTGCTGATTGATCCATAGTAATTTCTATAACAGCTACCTGGGAATCATCGTAGAGTTTCCAGCTTTCATCTTTGCTTTGTGCGATAGCATTAAAACTTAAAAGCAGTAAGAAAACCGATGTGAATGTTACAGCATTAAAATTCTTCATATCTAAACTTTAAGCGCTTCTAATTTTTGTTTCAATATATCATTTACAACTTTAGGATTTGCTTTCCCTTTTGTTTCTTTCATTATTTGTCCGATGAAAAATCCAAACACTTTGTCTTTGCCGGAAAGATATTGCTGAACTTCATTTGGACTGTTGGAAATAATTTGGTCGATCACCGTTTCAATCGCACCTGTATCAGTTATCTGGATTAAGTTCTTTTCCTTTATAATCATTTCAGGATCAGCATTCGATTTAAGCATCTCAGGAAAAACCTCTTTAGCTATCTTACCACTAATCGTATTATCCTTTATAAGATTAATAAGCTTTCCAAGATTTTCCGGCGAAACAGAAAACTCTTTTGGAGATATTTTATTTTCATTTATTATCTTCAGAACATCGCTCATTACCCAGTTGCTTGCAGATTTATAATCCGAAGTAACTGATACAACTTTTTCATAATACTCAGCTAAATCTCTTGATGAAGTTAAAATGTTTGCATCGTAAAAAGGAATCTTGTAGGAAGACATAAATCTTTCAAGTTTTTGCTCCGGTAGTTCTGGTAATTCCTTTTTAATTGATTCGCGCCATTCATCAGAAACAACAACCGGCAGTAAATCCGGGTCAGGGAAGTAGCGATAGTCATGTGCCTCTTCCTTGCTTCGCATTGGGGCGACTGTATTAAGATCTGCATTCCACAATAAAGTTTGCTGAACAATTTTTTTACCGTCTTCAGTAAGGTCGGTTTGTCTTTCGATTTCGTATGCAATAGCACGTTCAACATTTCTGAACGAATTCATGTTTTTAACTTCAGTCTTTGTGCCTAATTTTGTTTCACCTTTAGGTCTTATTGAGATGTTGGCATCGCAGCGTAAAGAACCTTCTTCCATATTGCCGTCACAGATATTAAGGTACTGAACAATCTGTTTAATCTTGCTTAAATACAGGTAAGCTTCTTCCGGAGTCCGCATATCCGGCTCGCTCACAATTTCCATAAGAGGAACACCGCAACGGTTAACGTCTACCAAAGTTTCCGTTGATTGATCGTGGATCGATTTACCAGCATCCTCTTCCATATGAATTCTGGTTATGCCGATTTTCTTCTTCTCACCTGAGCTTAATTCAATCTCAATAAAACCATTCTCACATATTGGCTGTTCATACTGGGAAACCTGGTAACCTTTTGGTAAATCGGGATAAAAATAATTCTTACGTGCGAAGATCGATTTTTCATTTATTGTACAGTTGGTTGCAAGCCCCATCATAACCGTAAACTCTATAACCTTTTTATTCAATACGGGAAGTACACCGGGATGACCAAGACAAACAGGGCAAACATTTGAATTAGGTGGATTACCGAATTTTGTTGAGCATCCGCAAAAACATTTAGTTTCCGTTAATAACTGAGCATGAACTTCAAGCCCTATTACAGCTTCGTATTTTTGATCCATTTTCTTTCTGATATTTATGATGTGCAAATATAATGAAAACAGGCATTAATTAACGCCTGTATAACTATTGGAACTACGTGAAGGAATGAAAAGATTTTAACTTACCGGTGAAATGTGAAGCTTTAATGCTTTAAAAATTTTATCAACCGGCATCTCCATTCCCGTCCATAATCCAAAAGCTTTTGCTCCCTGGTGAACAAACATAGTTAAGCCATCAAGCGTTGTTGCTCCGGCAGCTTCGGCAAGCATCAGCAGTTTAGTCTTTAGGGGATTATAAACAATATCAAATACAATCTGCTCTTTTGTAAATGCCTCAAACGAAGTTACTACCGAGTCATCAACATTGGGATGCATTCCAACCGAAGTTGAATTTATAATTAACTGTGAACCTTTAAGAATGTCATTAAACGGGCAGTTAAAAAGATTATATGTTTTGAAATTACCAAAGTGCATCTTGGCTTTAAAATATTCTTTTAACTGTTCGGCGCGCATTTCATTACGGTTAATAAGATTTATTCTTTCAGGCCTAAGGTTTCTTAGCAAAGCATAAATAACACTCCGCGCAGCACCGCCGCTTCCAATTAATGATACTTCCGAATTTGTGATCTTATCTTTATACGGTAAGAGAGTTTCCATAACACCGTAAACATCAGTGTTGTATGCATTCAGGTTTCCATTATCATTAACAATTGTATTTGCAGCCCCAACAATGCTAACCTCTTCGGAAATATTTTTTACTAGCGATAAAACATTCTCTTTATGCGGAATCGTTACATTCAAACCCTTCATACCAAATGCGGTCATTCCTCTTATTGCAGATTTCAGATTGCTCGGCGGAACATCAAACGGAAGAAAAATATAATTAAGGTTAAGCAGTTCAAAAGCAATGTTGTGCATAAAAGGAGAATATGAATGCTTAATAGGATGGCCGATAATTCCTGTAATCCTGGTGTCGTTATTAAATTTATTGTGTGTATTCATAAAGAGGTTTGCAATTAAAAATCTTCTAAAAGTTTTTTGAACAGCTTTGAGGATTTAACTTCCGGGTATTCTTTTGTGAACTCATCTTTTTTCTTCGGGTCAAGTGAAAAAGCTTTTTTTAAACTACCAATAGCTTCTTGCGTCTGAAGAAGAATAAAACTTACTTTTGCTTTTCCATAATATGAATTTGCATCATCAGGGCTAAGCCGGATACACTCCTCAAATTCATGTTTGCTTTCTAACCATTGAGCAAGTTCCATGTAAGTTTCTGCAAGTTTATATCTTATCTCAAAATTATCCGGATCGTAAGTTATAGCTTTATTATAACTTTCAACTGATTCTTTTAGATTGCCGATTGAATATTCAAGGTCTGCTTTAGCTCCCCATGCTTCAACCGAATCGTTTGTTATGGAAATAGCTTTATTAAAATCCTTTAATGCTAAATGAAATTTTCCAACTTCATCATAGCAATAACCCCTGGCAAGATATGCCTCGTAATAATTACTGTCTAAGCTTATTGCAATTGTATAATTCTTAATGGCGTTCTGAAGATCTTCCATATCCTCATAAACCTGCCCGATGTTGAAAAATATTGCTTCATCATTTTTATCTAACAGGGCAGCATTTTTAAATGCAAGCAACGCTTCGGCTAATCTTGAAAGATTTGCGAGAGCAATTCCTTTGTTGAACCAGGCGTTTGCAAAGTCTTCTCTTATTGCGATTGCAAGATCAAAACTATCCAATGCTTTTTCAAATTTACCGTCTCTTATCAAAACTATTCCGCGGTTATACCAACCCGATGAACTGTAAGGCTCAATTTCAAGATATTTATCATAAGCCTTTAACGCATTATCAAAATCGTCAAGCATTTCGTGGCAATAGCCTAATTCGTAAAAAGCTTCACTAAACTCGTTATCCAAATTGATTGCCTGGTCAAAGTTAGTTATAGCTGTCTCGTAGTCACCGTCTCTTTCATATATTGATGCAAGATTAAAATATACTTCTTCATTTCCCGGATCAATTTCAAGCGCTTTGTTCAAGGTGGCAATAGCATCTTCTGTCAGGTTTAAATTATCTTCAACATGAGCTTTGCTAAGCAGCGTTTCAATATCAAAAGGATTAAGGGAAAGTGAAGTATTCAGGCAGTCATAAGCCTCTTCAAATTTAAGCAGGTTGCTTAAAAAACTACCCTTAAGATACCAGTACTCAGAATTGTATTGCGAAATTTCCATTAAGGAGTTTATTAAAACCAAGCCTTCGTAATTATAATCAAGTTCAAGGCAGCTATGAATAAGATCTTCAATAGCATCTATGTTGGAATAGATTTCACCACGTCCAATAAGTTCTTTAAACTTTTGTATCCTTTCGTATAATTCTTTTTCTTCCGATTCGTTATCATTACCGAAGAATTCTTCGGGAAAATCCATCTAAACTCCAATAATTCTTATTTGAATGTATTCAACAAGGTTTATAAAATCAAGTTGAATTTTTTTTCGTTTGATTTAAAATGAATTGCTTTATTGTAACATAAAAATTGCAACGTAAGCGGTTAGACTATTTGCAATTTTTTAGGTTCCAAATGAATAGCGGTCTTCTATTTTAATACGGCAGTAACCTTTTCAGCAGCTTCTTTTAAACTTTTAGCTACTTCAAAATTCATCCCGGACTGACTTAACAATTCACCAGCTTCTTTAGCATTAGTTCCTTCCAACCTTACCACGATTGGAAGATTAACATGAACTTCTTTAACGGCATCAATAACACCCTGAGCAACGCGGTCGCATCTTACAATTCCGCCAAAGATATTAATTAATATTGCTTTCACGTTCGGATCAGAAAGAATAA
>CAZIDB010000254.1:0-6457 GCA_964537965.1 uncultured Melioribacter sp.
CTGTTTGAATGATGAATAACCAATTCCCGATAACCAATTTCCAATTTTATCTTTTCAGGATTGTTGAGTAGGACAGCTTTAGTCGGGATTATCGAAACAACATTGCCTAATAAAGAATATCGAATACCGAATACCGAATTTCGAATGATGAAGTTTTTTCTCTCAGCTTTAGCCTTCCATCTATCAACTTAATGATCACTTAATTACAAATGAATTACCAACTCATTATAATCACAATTAAATGTTCAATAACCAACTCTCAATAACCATTTCAGGTTTTTCTTAATCACAGCGCGTCTCAGCCCTCCATCTATCAATTTAATTGCAATCGAATGACAATTGAGTTACTATTGTATTACCATCGAATTACAATTGAATTACCATCACTGTTTGAATGATGAATAATCAATTCCTCAGCCAAAGGCTGATCCGCCTCTGGCGGACAATTTCCAATTTTATCTTTTCAGGATTGTTGAGTAGGACAACTTTAGCCGGACGTATCGAAACAACCTTGCCTAATAATCAATATCCAATGTTGAATAAAGAACAAAACATTAATACTAAGCATTAAGCCAATATGTTCACATTCGCATAAGACACTTTGATAAATGAAATTCATCATGGATTTCGTTTTAATTTTACAAGACCTCCGGAAATTGTTCCGATCCATCTGATGAATTTGCTGTCTGCTGCAATAGAAGTAACATAGTTATCAGGTAAATTGGAATTATTTGTTCTGTAATTAACTTTAAATACAAATAAAGGATCAATAAGCCCTACTCCCATTGTAAAAGTACCAACCCAGATAAGATTTCTGCCATCAATTTTTATTGTAGTAACCTCCGGAATCGTTTTATAAAAGTACCAGCTTTTCCCGTTAAACTTTGCCATCGTTCCGCCGGCAACTTCACCAATCTTCAGTTGAAATCCTGCATAAAGAATATTTTTATTATCTACAGCCAACGATGTAACATTATCAGCAAGATTAGAATTTGCTTTATTATATGCCATCCAGGCGGTTCCGTTAAAAAAGCAAATGCCTTTGTTTGTACCAATCCATTTGTTATCATTCGCATCAATTGCAATTGCAGTAATATAATCACTTGTTAAGTTTGAATTCCACTTGCTATAATGCTCCCATGTTAATCCATTATAAACAAAAATTCCGGTGTTATACGTCCCCACCCAGATATTTCCTTCCAGGTCTGAGGTAATTGCCGTAATATAATACTGGCCACCTGGAGGGTTTTCAATTGACAGGTAATTATTTTTTATTTTTGCCAGGCCGCCATTTGTTGTTCCAATCCAAACAGTATTTTCACCATCCACATATAAAGCCGAAATCCTGTTATCAGGCAATACAGAATTATCTTTATTATAAATTGTAAATTTCCTGTCATCAAAAAGCACTAAACCTTTGCCATCGGTTCCAATCCATTTTCTATCCTGCTGATCTATAGCTATTGATAAGATTGAATTTGTTGGTAAATCGGAATTGTCTTTGTTCAATACAACAAGTCCGATCGTATCTGTAAGTACTAAATTTGCTTCTACAATCTTTTGCGATCTTACATTTACGATAACACTATCATCAATATACTTTATTTTTCTGCATCGAATTTCGTATGCACCCGGTAAGAGATTTTTAATTTCAAATGGAGTAACCTGATTAATAGAACTATCATTAAGAAATATATCAGCCCCTTTGGGAAGGCTGCTACAGTATATTGAACCAAGCACTTCGGGAGATAATGACATATCAACTTTTACAAACTGTTTATTTACTTCATCAACTGTGATATAGACTGCCTTATCCGCCCATAATTCTTTGCGTAGCAGAATTTTATAGGTGCCGGCCTTAAGCCATTTTATACTATCAGGTGTAGTTTTACCTGTATTCACACCATCAATAAATATTTTAGCGTTAGTAGGAATTGATTCAAGGTAAATAAAACCTTTGGGTGGAGCAGATTCTTCAGGAGTTACAGAAACTTCTTTACTACAGGAAACTGAAAAGATCATAAAGCAAACTAAATAAAGAAAATATTTATTCAACCGCTTCATTTAAATTTGCTGATGAAGTATAAAACTTGTAGAAAGAGATTCTCTTTTAACACCATTTTTCTCGCCATTAAACAGTTAAAGAAATTCCGTGTTCAATATAAAAAAATTCATAATAAATCACCGGTTGCTTCGGTACATCTGAATAAATTCGGATTACTCAGCAACCTTTTTGTTTTCTGTATCGACATTAGGTTGTTGAGTAGGACGGCTTTAGCCGGACATATCGAAACAACCTCGCCTAATAATGAATTATAAATATCGAACCTGCCTGCGGCAGGCAGGTAAGAAATAACGAATAATGAATGACAGTTCTCCACTGCCTTAGCCTTCCATTATTCCAACATTCCATTACCGTTAGGCGATATTCCAGGCAAGCAGTCTGCTTCAGTATCCTTTGTCTTAGCTTCTATCAACTTAATGACCACTTAATGACAATTGAATTACAATTGAGTTACTATTATATTACTATCGAATTACCATCGCATTACAATCCCAATTAAATGCTCAATGACTAATTCTGAATAACCAATAACCATTTCAGTTTTTTTTTAATCACAGCGCGCCTCAGCCTTCCATCTATCAACTTAATTACAATCGAACGACAATTGAGTTACTATTGTATTACCATCGCATTACAATTGAATTACGATCACTGTTTGAATGATGAATAACCAATTCCCGATAACCAATTTCCAATTTTATCTTTTCAGGATTGCTGAGTAGGACGGCTTTTACCAGGCGTATCGAAACAAACTACAATGTATGTTAAGGTAGGAACATTGACACCCGAGAAAAATCAAAAACACGAAATTCCGTGAGAACTACGCCACTAAGGTTACCTCCTTTTTACCCATAGTGCAGGTAAATCTTAAACTCAAGAAATAGCCGGTGTCCACCCGCCCCGGTTTTTTGTTGATGCTTTATTGGAAAAAATTTTATACTTTTATGCAGTAGGTTACACGGAGGCATTAGCTAAAAGGTGTTGAGAGTGTGGTTAATCCATTCGAAGTATATTCTTAAACCTTTAATCCAAAGAGTTGAAAGCCTTGACCACCGGCACGAAATTCCGTGAGAACTATGTTAAGACTTACTTAGCTCCCCGCTTTGTAATGATCTTAACGCAATACTGTCCCCCCGCAGTATTGCACTCACAATATTAAGCAGAGCCGTTTACCCAATGTTGTCCCCCCCACAACCTTAAACCTTGCGGCTCTGCTTTTAATATAAATTTAAAACAATTATCCAATCAAGATTTTTTTAACCCCTTGTTATTTTGTATTGTTTTTTTATAACATATGGACAAAGATTTTCAAGTTCTTTTATTTTAAGTGTGGTTTCAGGGTTGCGGGGGAAAGTTGGGTACTGCATAATACTTTCCTACCGTAAATTATTTTCTTCTTTCTAATATTCCAAAACGATTTAAGGGAGTAGGAAAAATGTTACTATAAATTTATCAAAACAAATCTATTTTTGTTTCTCTTTCAGCGTTTCTATTTTCATTTTTAATTTTATCTTGTAAGGATGAAGGAACTCCCCCAACTGAATTACCCATAGGTTACCAGGAAGATATTCCCTGGCCAAGTTTGGCTAATAGTCTCTGGCCAATGAACCATCATGATCCGCAATCAACTGGAAGAAGTAAATATAGAGGTCCAAGATTGGTATTTGCGAAAGATTTGTAAATACTCCTGAATTGCAGACTGGTATTGTTACAGGGAAGGATTCGACTTTATATTTTACGTCTTCAAGTATTTCCGAGGGTGGTCTTTTTGCTTTTAAACCAGACAATATTTTAAAATGGAAATTGAAAACGATGCATTCATATTCTACACCCAGAATATAAAATGATGGGACAATTTATTATAAAGATCTAAAAAACTTACAAGCAGTATCACCTGAAGGAAAAATTTTATGGACTTACGATGGTAATGAATCAGGAGCATCAATAAGACCTCTTTCAATCGATAAAGATGGGACTATTTATTTTTTGGGATCTGATAAATAACTCCATGCAGTAGATAAAAAAGGGTTGCTGTTATGGGAATTATATAATGAAAGATTTTCATTTACTTCAAGAAATGATATTGTTTTTTCCCCAAATGGAAAATCTATTTATATGGCAGGTTCTAATGAGGAAGTTATTGCGATTGATATCGAATTGAAAAAAAAAAATGGACATTCGGGAAACCAACAGTAGTCACAAAGCAAGAATTAGCACCGATTACAGACTGTTCGGGGAATATTTATTTCCAGGCAAGGGATGAAAAAACGGTAAAATGGTATCACAAAACCAATGATTTAATATCTGCACAAGGGACAATAGATATAAATGGAAATGTATATTTTGCAGGTGATACTTTTCATTCATTTGATTATAAGGGAAACCTCAGGTGGAAGACTTCTTTAAATGGATTTCTGGATTGTTCTCTTGTTTGCGATTCAGAAGGGACAGTATATGCCGGAGTATCCTGTAATAAAATAATAGCTGTAGATAAAAATGGTAGTACAAGATGGATTGTTTCTGATTTACCGATAGAAGGATTTGGATCATCGCCTGCGTTATTTAATGGCGTATTATATTTGCCCACGAATAATCAAATGGGCTTCTATATAATAAAATAATTTTTGTTACAAGTATAATAACCCGATAAGGATTGAAGATTTCGAAACAACCCATCTGTCCGTTACCTCGGTACATCCCGGTTTTATCGGGACACTCGGTAACCTTTTTTGATATACATACTAATTAACCTGAAAAGAATGAGTAGTATCAAAACAACTTTGTCTAACAATGAATTTTGAACACCGAATTTCTAATGATGAAGTGATTTTCAATTATCCTTAGCTTTCCATTATTCCAACATTCCATTAACATTAGGCGATATTCCAAACATACAGTTTTCTTCAGTTTCCTTCGCCTCTATCAACTTAATGACAATTGAATGACCATTGAATTACAATTGTACTCCCATCGAATGACAATTGTATTATCAACGGATTACAATCCCAATTAAATGCTCAATGACCAATTCTGAATAACCAATAACCATTTTAGGTTTTTCTTAATCACAGCGTGCCTCACCTTCCCTTACTTCAACAGCATCATTTTTCTTGTCAGGGATTTTTCTCCTGCTTTTAATCTGTAAAAGTATATTCCTGATGGTAAATACTCTGAATGAAAATTAACTTCATAATTACCGGGACTCTTTTCCTCATTCACAAGTGTTGCGACTTCATTGCCAAGAATATCATACAACTTTAACAAAACATTTTGTAGGGGCGTATTGCAATACGCCCCTACGGGTATTGTATATTTTATTTTTGTTGTTGGATTAAATGGATTGGGATAGTTCTGCGATAATTCAAATTTTGTCGGTAAAATTTCTGTTGTAGCTAAATCTGTCGGACGAGAACTGCCGTAAACTTCAAATTCATTAAGTACATAACTTGAATCCGTATTATTGCCTGATATACAAAGCAGGCGAATGTATCTTCCTTCGCCAGTCAAACCTGTAATATCATCAACGCCGCCATCACCTGCATTATTTGTAAAGATTCTTTTGGTGCTTCCTGCTGCAGTTAAAGTTTCAAAGTGATAAACTTTTCCGTAAACACTTCCCCATTTAAGAACAACACGGTTTATATAAATTGTTTTTCCAAAGTCTATATAAATCCATTGTGTATTTCCGGCATTGCTTATCCAAGCTGTTGTTGTATCATCATCTGCGGCAAGATTTGGTGTCAATCCTCTTGCAGTAGAAGAAGCTTTGAATGCAGCCGCTAAAAGTGATCTGTTAATTTTATCAGCATCAAGAACCTGGACTGTAATTGTTGAAGTATCAGTAAGATCGCCGCCGGCAATTAATTTATATGAAGTGGTTTCTGTGGGACTTACTATCTTTGTTCCGTTAGATAAAACAGCTTCACCGTCAAGCTGAGCAGTTGATCCATTTGAAGTAGTCCAGTTTAATTCCGAGGATTCTCCCGCACCTTTTTCTAAAATCGGTGGATTAGCATAAAATGATTTTATATTTCCCGGCGGAAGATATTGAACAGATACAACACTCGTATCATTTACCTCACCGGTTGTTGTTAAAGTATAATAAGTATCTCCGGTTGGAGTAACCTCAAGTGAGTCTGTTTGATTTACTGGAACTCCATCCAGCAGAACCTGTGAACCAGCAGTGGTTTCCCAATAAAGCTTAAGCGATTGTCCCTGTTCAAACATAGCGGGATTTGCATTAAAGTATCTTATAATTCCTGTTGGACTTGAACTGATAGAATCGAAAGCAATCTTAGCCATAACTCCGTAACCTTCAGCATTTGGATGAATGCCATCAGAAAAAAGTGCGCTGGAATTTTTCAATCCTTCATTAAAATTGATAAGTAAGGT
>CAZIDB010000255.1:0-6450 GCA_964537965.1 uncultured Melioribacter sp.
TACTATTGAATCCCTTGCCCAACAGTTTTCAAGAGAGGACTATTATTCCCAGGTTCATAACAGAAAAACAAAATACTTCTGGCAGGATATTGAAAAAACACTATCTGAGAATGGTGTTTCTCTTTCAGGGCTGAACATGTACGGAAGCAATTATCTGATGGAATCACTTAGCGAAATAAAATTTAGCAGATACGAGGGAATTATTGCGGGATTGAATTTCCGGTTAAACTATGAAAACAATTTCCATTCGGAGTTTTCAAGGATTGACGAACAATTTTTTACTTTAGCTAACGCATTCGTTGAATTTGGTCATCAAATGAATCTGAACTCTCAGCTAAGAGGCAGACTTTCATTAAGCGGTGGGCCAAATATAACAAAGAATTCTGAGGTAAAACAAAAATATTTGGTTGAAGCATTTGTCGGTTATTATTATGAATTAACGGATAGAATCGTTACCTCAGTTACAGACAACTTTAATCTGTCATTCGAGAATAATGAAAGTCAAAATAAAAATCTTCAGAATAATCTTAACTTTAATGTAAATTATTTTATTGAAGATCAGTTATCGTTGAATGCTTCGTATAGTCTATATTATAGAGAAGTAAAATATCCCGAACAAAAAAATAAAAACAACAATAACAATGTCTCGTTAGGATTAACGTACTACATCGACAGGGCATTTATTTATCTGTAAGCTAAAGCCGGATTAAGGCAAGACATTACCGGATAATTTCATTTAAAAGGCTTGGGGAGGCCTTTAATTTTGTTTGTTTTTGAAAAATATAGCAGGATTTTTACTTAAATGTTTGTTGTAATCTTATTTGGAAATTCCCACCTGCATCTATATATTTAAAACCCAAAATTAGTAAAAATGGCGGGGTAGCTCAGTAGGTTAGAGCAGTGGAATCATAATCCACGTGTCGGGGGTTCGAATCCCTCCCCCGCTACCAAAATTTAGGAGAATTGTAAATGTATACACTATTAACATCGTTTGCGGTAATAATTGCCATAGTCTTGATAATAATTGTTCTTTTACAAGCCAGTAAAGGCGGCGGATTAGCCGGTACTTTTGGCGGATCAGGATTAGGTACAATGTTTGGCTCAAGAAGGACTGCAGATTTTCTAAGCAAATCCACCTGGTGGCTTGCAAGTACGCTGGTAATTTTAATATTGTTAATTAACTTATTCTTTTTACCAAGTGCAGCAAATCTTGATGATAAGGAAAGCGTTATTCAATCAAGACAAAGTGTTCCAACGCAGCCATCATTACCACAGCAAACACCGCAAAAGTAAAATAACTTTTAGTCTAATAAAACCCATCCATTACCGGATGGGTTTTTTGTTTTAAACCCTATTGAATTTCCGTTTATAGTAATTGAATAATTCTGTCCGCAACATTTTTGTATGTTCTTGAGTTTGAACGGCTGAACTCGAAGATTATACTTACAATCAAGTCTTTTCCTTCACTGGATTTCAAATAACCGGAGAGAGAGATTACTCCGTGTAATGAACCGGTTTTACCATGAAAATTATTTTCAGCATTTGTTCCGATTAACCTGTTTCTTAATGTTCCGTCTCTTCCTGCTATTGAAAGGGAATTATAATAATCAAAATAAACAGAGGGATTCCGGTATATTCTTTCAAGCAGGTTAACGATAGTTAAAGGAGAAACGTTATTCGAATGCGATAAACCGGAACCATCTACTATTACAGTTCCTCCGGTAAATATATGATTCTCATTCAGGTAACTGAGAATTGCCTGCGTCGAATAAAATGAGTTTCCCTGTTTATCACTGTAAAAAGCCCCCAGAGTTTTAAATAAACACTCAGCTAAGTAATTATCGCTCCTTTTATTTACTATACTAATCAGGTTTCTTAACAGGATTGATTTATCGCAGAGTTCATTAACTACCTCAGGCGCTGCACCTGTTGTAACTTCATTTGAAAAAGTAATACCTTCTTTCAGTAATTTATCTTTTAAAAATAAGGCCGCAAAGAGAGGTGGGTTTTCAATTTCAATTGAATAATTTCCGCTTCTTCCTCTTCTTAATCCTCCGCTTAATATAATTTCATATTTTCCGTTATTAAAAGATTGAGAGATTCTAACCGAAGATTTTCTTCTTGTAACTTTGGCCAGATTTTTAATAATGAAAAGGTCCGACGAGATATTAAGAGAATATCGCAAAGCTGCACCTGTCTTACCGACTGCACTACAGTTTATATAAATTTTATTCCTGTTTATAACTATTGCTGAAACCGGTGGTAAAGGATCAACGTCTGGTTCATCCATTATCCAGTCGCTTCTTTTATATTCGTTATCGAAGTATGTATCATCCCCGATTATATTTCCTTTTATTTCTTTTATACCAATCGCTTTTAATTTATAAACGAGTGAATCAAGGTCGGAATCTGAGAACAGGGAATTGCCATATCCTTTGATAAAAAGATTTCCATTAATAATCCCATCATTAATATTAAAATCATCTGTAAGTAATTTTGTTGATAGCCTGTGATCTCCACCCATTAAAGCAAAGGCAACAGCGGTTGTAAAAAGTTTTGTATTCGAAGCGGGTTTTATTGGTGAGTAAATATTTTTACTTATAATAGTGTCTTTAAGAATGGGATCATAAATCAAGATTCCATACTTAGTATTCTTCGGGAGTCCTTCTAGAATATTATTAATTCTTTGAGATAAATCATTCTGAGCAGGGTATAATAAAAAATTTATAATGAAAATAAGTGCTGATATTCGTTTTGTCATATTTTGTTTTACAGTAAAAATTGATGCCGAAATATATTTAAAATTATTGGTTAATAATCGTTTAAAATTTTTCTTCCTTAATTATCAAAGAAATTTTATCTTCTTATTATTATCTTTGCACAAAGTTTAAAGAGGAATAAATGAATAACTCAAAAACTCCGGTTAAAGCTTATAAGAATCCGGATTTTCTAAACTCTGCTGACGGACGTTCAATAAGAATCCTATCTGAGTTTTTAGAACCAAGAGCACGGTTCGATAAAAATAAAATTATCGATACAATTGTAATGTTTGGTTCCGCACGCTTCAAATCAAGAAAAGAAGCGTTAAAAGAATATAATGAAATTAAAAAGCTTGACCCCAAAAAAGTTTCCAGCTTTCCTCAAAAATTACGGCAGGCACAACGAATGGTTGAGATGTCTAAATACTATGAAGATGCTGTTGATTTGTCTAAGAAGCTTACTGAGTGGTCATTAAATTTATCTACAGAAAAAAACAGGTTTATAATCTGCAGTGGAGGCGGACCTGGAATAATGGAAGCCGCAAATAAAGGTGCTAAACTTGCAGGTGGTTATTCAATCGGCTTGAACATTAGTATCCCGTTTGAACAGTTTGTAAATAAATATGTACCACCGGAATTAGCTTTTGAGTTCCATTACTTTTTTATGAGGAAGTTCTGGTTTGTTTATCTTGCAAAAGCATTAATAGTTTTTCCTGGTGGTTTTGGTACACTTGATGAATTTATGGAAGTGTTAACACTGCTACAGACAGGTAAGATTAAGAAACATATGTTGCTTATTATATATGATGAAAAGTACTGGAAGAAAATTTTAAACTTTGATGCGCTTATTGAATACGGGACGATTAACGCAGAGGATTTAAAACTGTTAAACTTTTGTCATACAACAGATGAAGCGTTTGAATTGATAAAAAAGCATTTTGAAAAGCATTACCTTAAGAAGGAACAGGCCAACCCTTTGATTTCTTTGTAAATAATTATGGTTTAAAACAGAAGAGAGATTAATCATAAGGATTAATCTCTCTAAAAATGCGAAGGGACAACTTTATTCGAACTGAGCGGTTTCCCGGCTTGCTCTTCTTTGCGCTTTCAAACGTTCCATTCTTTTTTCAATAGACGGCTTAACAAAAAAAGTACGTTTCTTGAATTCCTTTAACACACCAGAGCGCTCATATTTTTTCTTAAATCTCTTAAGTGCTTTATCGATTGATTCGTTTTCCTGCAGAATAATACCTACCAAAGTTCACCTTCCTTTTTATGAAGTAATGGATTCAATTAATTTTTTTTGACCTAATTTCTGAAATTCAACTGTAATTGCATTACGTGCTTTGCCAACAACTTTACCGTAATCATTCCAGCCTTTATGATATATAGATTCGCCAAGAACATAAGTCCTTTGCGGTGAATATTCCGAAAAATTTTCGGAATCAACTTCCGTATCAATTTCTTTTTCGGTTGGGGCAGGGTTATAATCTACCACAACCTTTTGGCGGCATTTTTTACATTTTGCCCATCTTTTATTCACATTTCCAAAGACTGGTATGTCTCCGCCTAATTCCATCTTAGTAACATTTCCACAAACAGTACAAAACGCTTCAATATTTTTTATTCGTGCCATTAAAAATCCTTCATTTCGACTGACAAAATTAGTGAAAAATTTATTTCCATCCAAACATTTGGCGGGTTATATATCTGTGCTATCCAAAATGTACAATTAGAGCTTAAAATGGCAGTATTTCTTTCATTTTTGTGGTAATAATAAATTGCAATCAGGGATAAAAATCTGGTCAGTTTTGGTAATAATATGGTTAGTATTAAAGAGAGATAATCGGATTAAACATAACCTTTTGCTTCAGCATATTTATGAAGTCTTACATACAGCATTTTTCTTGCACGGTGTAACCTGGACCTTACTGTACCGATTGGACAATCCACAAAGTCAGCTATTTCTTCGTAAGTAAATCCTTCTATGTCGCTTAAAATAATTACTGTCCTGAAATCCTCCGGAAGTGAAGATATTGCTTCTGAGATTTGGTCATCGAGAAGGTTTCCAAAAACATCTTCGGCAAGGTGTGAGGATTTTACTTCCGATGCTTTAATGTTCTCATAGAAGTTTTCTATATCATCATAGTCAACCCTGTTTGGGGCTTTCTTAACTTTCCGGTATTCGTTTATGTAGGAGTTCTTTAAGATTCTGAACAGCCAGGCTTTGGCGTTTGTACCTTTTTCAAATTTATCAAAGAAGCGGAAAGCTTTTAAATAGGTTTCCTGCACCAAATCGTCTGCATCATCTGCATCACCGGTCATCCTAAGAGCAAAATTATACAAAGCATTCATATGAGGAATTGCTTCCTTCTCAAAATCAGCGTATTTAATTCGCTCCTCTTCCGGTAAATTGGAATTTGGAATTGATACCATTTAAAAACTAAAACCTTTCTAAGTTATAAAAAAGATGCAGAATAAGCCTCAACTTTACCTTAGCAGGACGGCATTCTTAACATTACTCTTACCGGTCTTAACATCAAAAATAAATCCGTTAACAATAACAAATCTTATTTCATTTCTCTTTTGTAAAACCAGGTTTGCACTTGTTTCGGTCTTTATTTCATTTGTATTCGTTTTATCAAAAATTTTAATATTCACCGGTAAATTTACACAATCATCTCGATAAACAGAAGAATCTCCTAAAATTGTTGTGTAACCTTTTTTAACAAAATTATTTATCAAATCCTCTGTAGAGTACAGATCTAAATCAACTGAATCATTAAATGTTAAACCATAAGTAGCGGACATACCTGTACAATCCAACTCATCTACACCATATTGAGTAGATAAATCTCCAATATCATCAATTAAACCTTTGAAAAATCTCTTGCCATTTTCTGATGCCTCGTAGAGATTAATTCCAATGTCTGTTCTGAATGTTGAATCGTTCCTGGTTATTTCTACGTTTCTCAGTAAAAGGTCGTACAGATATTTATCATTTTTAGGTATTGAAAAATAGACAGTAGTATCTTCATTTATAAAATTTCTATCTGCTATGGAAAGGAGTGAGTTAAGTATAATGACAAAATTTAATTTCCGTATATACTGTTTCTCGTCATCGTTTTTCCAACCACCACTCTCAATAAGAACTGTGGATGTTCCCCATTTCTGAATATTATCTCCGAAAGCCCGTGGTTCAAATTCATCATCATATCTTGCAATATGTCCGGGAATATATGATGAAAGCAGTGTGTAAATTTCTGCTGCAAGTTTTATTGCTTTCTCACGGGTTTCATTAATATTCTTGTCTTTATCATATGCCGGGGCAAGCAATGAAATAGTCGCTTGTTTATCAGTATTGCTAACAGATGCTCTTGTACTCTGGTCATGCAGGTTAAAACCAAACTCGGGTTTAACCAAATCACGAATCTTTTTAAGTATCTGAGATTCAGGAGACTTTAAAGCAAGCGCATCGCGATTAATATCAATGTTCAAAGCATTTCTCCGTTTGTATCTCTCTGCACCATCCGGGTTAAGCATTGGTATAAAGTGAATAGTCAATTTATCTTTTAAGCTTTCTTTTACGGAATTATACTTATCATCAGCTTTCAGAAAATTAAAAATGTCAAATAGTGCCATTGTAGCAGTAGGCTCGTCTCCATGCATCTGGGACCAGAGCAAAACATTT
>CAZIDB010000256.1:0-3368 GCA_964537965.1 uncultured Melioribacter sp.
TTATTTTTCTTACAAGGACTTCTATTTCGTGCAACCAGTGGTCTTTTGAAACAGAGTCTAGTATAACTTGATTTTTATCTTGATCTTTTTCAAAAAGGCAAATCTCTGCTAAATATAGGGAAGGCCTTGGATCTTCTAGGTATCTTTTAGATAGATTAGTATAAATTATTTTTGCTTCCTGTACGCGTTCTGTTTTTTGTAAACACCTTCCTTTTAGTAATTCATATTCATATTCGAGTTGTTCATCTCCTAAAGTGTCTATTATATTTGATATTTCAGAGTGTAGCTTTAAAGCATAATTACCATATTCTTTATCAAGGGCAATCTCAATTCTTTTTATATACTCATAAGCATTTTCAATGGCAGTTCTGGAATCAATGTGAAAACCAAGATTTAATATTTCTGCACTATCCAATGTGAAAAAAGTTTCTTCAAGTTTTTTTGAATTAAAAATTTCAAATGCAATATTAGGATTATCCTTTTCAAGATCGGTGATTGCCAACTCCAATTTTTGGGTTGAACCAATGTTTTTATCATTATAGACAAAACAATATTTCTTAATCTCTGAAATTTGTGTCCAGTTTTTCTTGAGTTTATGAAAATCTTCGGTCAATTTTTTGGCTGCTTCTGCTTCTTTAATTGCAGGAGTATCTGGTGAATAAACTTGAAAATAAATCCCTAGCCTTTTTACATAACCATCATTACCTCCATCACCTTCTTTACCATAAGGTTTTATTTTTTGAAAATCTGTAAATGCTTTCGACATTATATTTTCAAAAAAACTCTGAAATTCAGTTCCATTTTTATTGTGAATATTATTCCAGAATTGTAGAGAAAGATAATTCTTATCGAATGGTGTCATGTATTAAAATCTCTTAAGAATATTACTGTAATTTGAGTAAGTATATACCTCTAACTTATTCGGAATGAATTCATCATTCATATTATCTATTTAAAAAAATCCCGTTCAGTTCTTTGCGAACTTTAATGATACTTTGGGCGGTATGCTTAGGTTTACGGATATTGTTGTAAACAAAAGGTCGCCCATCTTTAACTTGTTATGGAATTCATCTGCCATAACCAAAGTTTTAACAATTGTCTGAAGCAGGTCTTTATCTTTGTCTGCTTCCATTATTTTATCAATTTCTTCTTTTGAAATATTTTCAAACTTTTCAAACTGAAGATTAATTCCAGGCGGTAAAGCCATTTCAATATCAACACCTTTTAACCTGTAGCCTGTTTTAGCCACAATCGGAAGAATCTCACTTAAGCCGTTGATATAGCTTATTGATTTTTCCTTCCCTTCTTCCTTCAGATCACCAATATATTCCGTTACTCCTGAAACCTTTCCCTTCAGGTCATCCTTAATTTTACTTAACATTGAAAATTATCCTTATTAAAATTGTTTACTATCTGATGTTTTAAAAGACTTAAAACATTTGTGACAAATTTATGGAATTACCTGTAAACACAAAACACTTAATAAAAGCGGGCACCTGTTTTTCAGATGCCGCGATTATAATAAACTTAATACGTGTCTAAACTACATTAACTATTTTCTGATGCGATTAAATATTTGTAAATAACCGCACCAATTATTCCACCGATTATCGGGGCAACCCAGAATAACCATAATTGAGCTATCGCCCAGTCGCCCACAAAAATAGCAACGCCTGTACTTCTGGCAGGATTAACAGAAGTATTAGTAACAGGAATGCTTATTAGATGAATTAATGTAAGGCATAAACCAATTGCAATTGGAGCAAACCCTTGCGGTGCCCGTTTGTCAGTTGCACCCATAATAACCAGCAAAAACATCATGGTCATAACAACTTCAGTAACAAACGCTGCTAATAGGGAATATCCACCCGGAGAGTGAATATCATAACCATTGGAAGCAAATCCAGAAGAAACATCAAAGCCGGCTTTGCCTGCAGCAATAATATAAAGAACACCACCAGCGAGAATTGCACCTAAAACCTGGGAAATAATGTAAGGAACAAGTTCCTTTGCAGGAAACCGACCACCAGCCCAAAGCCCGATAGAAATAGCAGGATTTAAATGACAACCCGAAATATGTCCAATCGCAAAAGCCATTGTAAGAACTGTTAATCCAAATGCCAAAGCTACCCCAAGCAATCCAATACCAACTTCAGGAAATGCTGCTGCTAAAACCGCACTTCCGCATCCTCCTAATACCAACCAGAATGTTCCGAAAAATTCAGCAACGTACTTTTTCATACTATTCTCCTTGTTATTTGAAGATTAAATTTTATACGAGGAATATATGTTTTTTCATGCTTTCAAGCCATCTGACTTTCAGGAAAAAGAATAATCGCACAATTTTAATGGGAAGAGTCTTATCATTTATTTTACAAATAGTTGAAATATGTCGTAAGAAACATCAATTAAAAATCCGGCAGCTATATATTTTTCGAAAATTGAATTGTTGATGATATAAATAAAGCTCATAATCAAACAAAATATTTTTCACTTTACTTTCCACTGATTCAGAGTTACTTTTTAATTAATAAAAACTAAAAAAAAGGACAAATATGGCTCAGGCAAAAATTGGTGATAAAGTAAAAATACATTATATAGGCAGATTAGATTCAGGAGAAATCTTTGATACTTCAAAAGATAGAGAACCTCTGGAATTCAAGATTGGTGATAAAAGTATGATTCCCGGTTTTGAAAATGCAGTAATTGGAATGAACTTAGGCGAAACCAAAATAGAAAAAATCCCTTCAAAAGATGCTTACGGTGAACACCAGGAACAATTAGTTTTTACAATGGATAAAGAAAGTTTACCGGATGATTTAAATGTTGAAGTTGGAAATGAACTTGATATGCATGGTAAAAATGGCGAATGTATTCCTGTCCTCGTAACTGATTTAACAGAAGATAGTATAACATTGGACGCAAATCATCCGCTTGCAGGTAAAGATTTGATTTTTGAAATAGAGTTAGTGGAAATTTCTTAGCCCATCCCTCCAAATGAGTCTGTAGACAAGGGGCTGTCTAAAAAGTAAGATTGTCATCACGAGCAAAGCGAAGTGATCTCATTTTTAATGTTAATGGAATAGATTGCTTCGTCGTTATACTCCTCGCAATGACAGCTACACTACTTTTTAGTCAGTCCCCTCTTTTTAAATTCTATTTTAATTAAATAGGATTGATAAACTCAAAGATATGTTAGAGTCATTTGTATTAATACTTACTTTCAGAAATCAACATTGAAACCAATTCCGAATTCGTCTTCACGTTCATAGAAATACTCATTAAATCTTTTCTGTCCCGAGTAATATTCAGTATAAAGAATAATTCCTTTAGCTGACCAATCACCAAATTTTAATCCTGCCATCAGA
>CAZIDB010000256.1:3468-6447 GCA_964537965.1 uncultured Melioribacter sp.
ATAAAGAATAATTCCTTTAGCTGACCAATCACCAAATTTTAATCCTGCCATCAGACTTGAATTTCCATTATACTTTCTCCCGCCGTTAAGATGAAAATTATATGCAAAGAAAAGATTTGTCCTTTGTTCAAATGTTTTACCAATTAAATCCGGCAGAACAAATTCTCCACCAACAATCAAATTCCACCGGCGTAAAAAATACGGGCGAACAAGAGTTGAATAAGAAGGACCGGTATAGATTCTTGAATGAGTATTTTCACTATTTAATTCATAGGCAAAAAGAAGCTCACCGAAATCTCTTGTAAACGGCATTGGAGTATCATCATCAATCCATTTATTTGTTGCAATATTAAAATGACCATCCACAAGATGAGCGCTGTTATGTAGCACTCTGAAGCGGATAAAGAATTTATCTTTTAAGTAAGATTTTGAAAAGATAACATTACCGCCAAACAAACCATCAAGGGCATCAATCTGAAGACGGTTACCTGCAAAGCTTGTAGATAAAGCATAGGCAAAGAAATCAATTCCCATTGTTACATTAATCTTTTCAGAAATGATTTTGAATTCAAGCAAATCAACAGAATTGCCCACATCCACTTTTAGATTTGCAGTTGACGGATAATACATAACTCCAAGTTTTGGTTCCTGGTAGTCTGCCTTTAGAACCTGGAAATGCCTTCCTTCCGGTAAGAATGTAAAATTATAATCGACCTGACTATAAATAACGATTGGAAGTAAGAGTAAATAAAAAGCGGGCTGTAAATATTTTCTAATCATTTTATAATTGAATTTTTCTTGCTTAGAAAAATAACGATAGCAGTATAAAGTAGGAAATGAGTGGTATTAATTTTCAAAGTTCAGGTACTCGTTCCAAATCTGGTAAAGCTTATATGTAGCGGTTACATCATTTCCGCAATATTCAGCTACCTCTTTTATTCGCCCGGCTTCATAAAGGTTCTTAACTTCCATACCGGAGACTTCTTTACTCTTTGGGGATTTAACTCCAAACGAATAACAATAAAAATCCAGGTTAAATTTTCTTGTAATACCATAGAATGTAAACTGTTCAAGCAAATCCACATGTTTTTTGGAATCGTACCTGTAACCAATAAAATTTTTAGATGGTTTTATTTTAAGCATTGCAGAACGCATCATAAGGAAAGGAATATCGAAGTTTCTTCCATTGAATGTAATTACCTGGTCAATCTTATCTGCTATTTCCCAGAATCTCTTAATCATATTTTCTTCTGACATTCCTTTATAGGTTGCAGGTTTTTCTTCTGCATTCCATTCCTCTTCTTTCTCGCTTTCATAATAAACATGAACTTTTTCATTTGTTACATCGTACATACCGATTGCCACAACTTTAGCAGTTAAAGGATACAGACTTAAAAATCTTTCTGCATCTTCCGCTTTTTGATCTCTGATTGTCTGGTCGGTTTCTTTTAGAGCATCTCTCAGCAAATATTCCTGCTGGCTTTCAGAAAGGTCAGACATTTTACATCCAACAGTTTCAATGTCAAAAACTATTTTTCTCATTTTATGCTGCCGTTAATGATTCCGGATTTTGTTTATTAGTTGTATCACCAAAGCCATGTAATAAATTATTCACATCTATATCTTCCTCAAGTTCTTCCCAGTGAATACCATTGCCACCACCGCTGATAATAAAGTTTTTACGTTGTTCATCGGTACCATTTAACAAGCGGGGAAAAAACGGAAGCGGAACACTTAAAGTTCTGCCATCTGCCAACTCAATAATAAGGTTATCTTCCTTAAAATCTATTTTCTTTGCAAGATGACTATTTGCTAAAGTATTCATTCCAACTCCTTTCGAAAAATTCCTTATTCTCTTCAATAACCTTTAAAATTTCCTTTAGCTCAGAAGTTATGAAGCCATAATTTTCAGCGAGTTTAATTGATGGAACCAACCAGATTTTTGCCAATGCTTCTCCTTTCCTTACATGAATATGAATTGGTTCTCTTGGAATTCTTTCGTTTGAAAAGAAGAAAAAACTATATCCTTTATATCTGAAAACTACAGGCATCAAATACCTTTTTAAGTTTCAAAAGAAAGATACAACTTTATTTTTAACTTGTAAACGTATTATCCCTTCGTTAAAAAACTTCCTCCAGGATTTTAATAGCAGCATGGACTTCTTCAAAGCTTACATCAAGATGAGTAACTGCTCTAAAAGTATTTATCTTTCCTCCGGACAGAAGTAATCCCTTTGCTTTACACTTATTGATAGCTTCATCCGTAGTTATTTTAAGCGGTTTGAAGATTAGAATATTTGTCTGAACACTTTCCATATCAATTTCAAGATTAGGATTTTTATTTATTGCATCGGCAAGTATTTTTGCTTTTTCATGATCTTCTTTTAACCTTTCCCTGTTATTCTGAAGCGCATACAAACCGGCAGCAGCAATTACTCCAACCTGGCGCATTCCTCCGCCCCACGCCTTACGGATACGAAAAGCTTTGTTAATCATTTCTTTTGTAGATGCAATTACAGATCCTACCGGTGCACCCAATCCTTTCGAAAGACAACAGGAAACAGTATCAAAATATTTTGCATATTCATTAACAGGAATTCCCGTTTCAACAGTAGCATTCCATATCCTTGCACCATCAAGATGCATATACAAATTACACTTATCTGCAACTTCTCTTAATGCTTTTATATTTTCTATCGGATGAATTGTACCGCCGGCACGGTTATGTGTATTTTCAACCTCAATAACTCTTGTCCTTGGCATATAATAAGCGGAAACAGGGCGAATAACTTCTTCTATCTGGGCAGGAGAAATAACGCCAAGTTTACCATCCAACGGAAAAAGTTGAATACCGCTTAAAGCTGCAGGTGAACCGGATTCATAATTAAAAATGTGGCAATCCTTTTCGCAGATAATTTCATCGCCGGGTTCTGTAAGAATACGAAGACAAATCTGGTTTGCCATTGTACCGCTTGGAAC
>CAZIDB010000257.1:0-6423 GCA_964537965.1 uncultured Melioribacter sp.
AGTAAATTTTACAATTCATAATTTTCCCTTTCAGAAGATTTTTATAGAATATTTAAAATTGGCAGGTTAAAGTCAAGATTTTTTTATTCCCAGTTGGAATGCGCCAAAATGTAGTTAAATATTTCTACGCAGACACTGAGACATGATTATCTATTCGGGTAAAAATAAAATATTTATTTTTCTAAAAAAAAAAAGGGAAAGTAAATAATTACCTTCCCTTCATCATCAAGATTTATAAATTTTTACTTCAGGATTTTCAGGTTATCGAGAGCATCTTTTGCTGCTTTATTTTCAGGATCAAGAGTTAAAACCTTCTCCCAATAATTTTTATAATTATCCCGCCATGTATCTTTGTAGTTCAGATCTTCACGTTTGATATAATAGAAGTAACCTAAATACCTGTATGCTTCCATTAAATCATTTTTATACTTTGATTGATCTGAACCCGGCGCCGTAACAATTTCAATAAATTTCTCATAATATGGCTTAGCATAACCAAGCTCAGATGTTGTATCAATATTAGTATTTGCACGTGCACGCCATAAATATCCCAGCGGAAGATCTGGTTTTACTTCTGTAAATTTTTTAAATACAGAATCAGCATTAGCATATTGTTTTAAAATCATATAAGCTCTGCCATAATCAAAATGTTCTCTTACCGATAACTTACCAACAAGTTTTTCTTTCAATGCATATTCATCAGCAGCTTCTTGGTATTTCTTTGCTTTAAAATAAATAGCTGCAACGTCCCCGTGTAAATCTGCAAGTGATGTATCCATTTTCATAGCTTTAATATAATTGAGAGCAGCAATAGAATCATTACCGGCTAAGACTTCAAGCTTACCAAAATACTGATAGTCAGTTGAAATTAATTCATTTTCAGGGGCTAATTTGAAATACTTTTCGAATGCGGGAATACCATTTGTAAAATCATCTAATGCATAATATGAGAATGCAAGTATATGTGCTAACTGTGCATCAAGCTGCTTCTGGGTTTCAATTTCCTTAATTATATCAATTGCTACTTTGTATTCCTTAGCCAGATAAAGGAAAGTAGAATAGCGTTCCAACTTCGGCAGAGTTTTTTCCGAAAGGTCTATATAAGTCTTGTATGATACAGCAGCTTTACCATAATTTTTCACAGTATTATAAAACTCAGCAAACTCTTTGTGTGTTGGAGCATAAGTAGAATCAATAGCCAATGCGCTGTTAAGATTTGCTTCAGCATCATTGTAAATTTTTATTTTAAGATAAACATCTGCTAATCCAAGGTAAGCAGGAATAAATTTATCATCATAGTTTATTGCAATCCTGTAGTTTTCACTTGCAAGCGAACCATTATTTGCTTTAACATACAACTCGGCAATTTTATAATAAAGCATAGGATTCTTCTTCTGATCTTTTATTGTCTTTGCTTTGTTCATCCATTCGAACGCTTTACCAAGGTTTTTGCTATCCGAATTGATGAATGCATCCGCTACTGCAATAAAGACATATACATCTTTGAAGTCCGTCATATCCAATGCTTCTTCAAACTGCTTCAGGGCTTCAACAGAATCTTTCTGCAGAAGAGCAATGTTACCCATACCAACAAAGTTGTATGCGTTTTCCTTATCAAGATTTAATCCTTTTTGGAAATACTCCTTTGCTGCATCAACCTTGGCATCAATTAAATTTAACTTACCAAGATTAAAATATGCTGAAGAAGCTTCTTTTGGATTTGTATTTGCAATGCTTTCAAAAACAGATTTGGCTTCCTTATACTTTTCAACTTCCATTAATTTAATGCCTTGCTGAAGTGTTTGAGCATTAAATATGTTAACACTAAAAAGAAGCGCTAAAAATGTTTTAACGCAAAAATTAAAATTATACTTTACTTCTTTCATAGTACCTTTGAAATTTATTATAGTTCTTGATGATCGATTTCTACTAACCTGATTGGCATTGTAGCCGGGACTAATCCGGATTTTAGAAAAATTCTCTGCCCTTTTTCGTGTGCAATAAAAGCAGATAAACCGGAACCTAAACCTGCTCTTGCTTCCCTGCTAATAATATAAACTTCGCGGTAAAGCGGGTAAACTTTCTGAGCAATATAAGCCTGGTAGGGTTGATAATATTCATCCGGATTAGCTTCAGGAAGGTCAGATTTTAATCCAACTACCTTAATTGTCTTTAAAAATTTAAGTGATAAAGTATCATCCCTGTCGCTTACCCAGTTAACGCCTATAAAACCAATAGCATTTTTATTTTTGGAGACGTAATCAATTACGGCAGCATTGTTCTTAAGAGCAAAACTATTCTTTGATAATTCGCCGTTTATTTTTTCTTTCATAAATCTTACTGTACTTGAACCGGGATTATCATAGATTAGCTGAATATCCGAAAGAGGTGAATGGGAATCCAACTGGTTCCATTTTTTTATCTTACCTGTTGCAATATCTTTCAGTTCATCGAAGGAAAAGGCTGTATCTTTATTCTGGTTATTTACTATCACAGCAACCGCATCGTAAAATATTTTTATTTGCTTCGGATAAATTGCTTCCTTATTAAGAATGTCTTCCTCTTCCTTTTTAAGTTTTCTTGCAATTATAACGAACCGCGAGCTATCATTAAAAAGATCATCCAGTACTTCCGATTCCGGTTTGTACCTGACGTTTATTTTGGAATAAGTGTAGATTTTTTGAAAGGTATATACTTGAGAATCAATAACGGGAGCAAATGTTTCATCTACGGTAATGCTTATATTGCCATAGGTAACGGTGTCATCCTCACCCGGTTTATCACCTTTGCAACCGACGTAACCGATAAGAAAAAAAAAGAACAAAATTACTATTTCAGTTTTCCTCATCGTTTTCCACATAAGTGTTTTTTCCCTTTATACGATTATAATAAGAATAAACTTTAGTCCCCCTGTAAACGCCAAAGATTATGACTATTCCTCCAAATATCATACGGTAACTTTCGTCCATCCCGGGAAAGAATGAATGGACGAAAATCACCAATATTCCAACAGCAGCATAAACGATAACCATACATATACCGAACAGAAAATTTATCCATTCAGGTACAGATAATTTAATCATTTAATTTAATTCTCTTAACCCTGTAACCTAAAATGAATAGGTATAACCATTTTAACGCGTACAGGTTTTCCATTTTGTTTTCCCGGTGCCCAGCGAGGCATCATACGTGCAACTTTTACAGCTTCTTCATCGCAACCGGCGCCAATTCCTTTAAGAACAGCAATTTCAGTTATATCGCCAGATTTTTCAACTACGAACTGAACCATTACTTTTCCTTCAACACCGGCACGTTTTGCAATTTCAGGATACTGAATGTTGGATGCGAAGAATGCGAGTAATTCGTCATTACCGCCCGGGTAGCTTGGCATTTCTTCTACGAATGTAAAGGGTTCTTCTTTTTTCTCTTCCTTTACAACTTTTTCTTCTACTGTTTCTTCAACTTCCAACAAGCTGTAGTCAACGCCGCCTTCTACACCCTGCTGTGTTTTTGCACCAGGATCAATATTTTTAAGTTCATCAACTGTAGGTATGTATTCTTCAGTTACCTGCTCATCCGGTTTTACAACAGGAGGTAAAAATGCAATAGTTGATTTCAATGGTGGAGGAGCTTCAACTTTTTGCACTTCTTTTTTCTCTCCAATTGAAGGAGGTTCAGCAAGTTCTGAGATTTTAACGATTTTTCTTTTTACCTTTTTAACTTCTTCTACCGGTTTCATTTTATTGTAAACCATTGGACCGGCTGTTCCTAAAACAAAGCCAATGATTGCAATCCACATAGCTATTGTTAAGTAAGTATTATACTTTTTCCTTAACAGGTATGCGCCGTATTCTTTATTTTTTCCGGTAAAGATAATCTCGTTAATATCGAATTTATAGGAAATTTGATTGCTCATAATTTTATTCTTTGTTTTATAAGTTTTTAATTAAATCAAGATCAAGAGGTGCAATATCAACAAGCGCATATCTCTTAACGTTGCAGATATTCATCTCATCTAAAATATCAACTACATTTTTATAATTTGCTTCATCTGTAGGTTTGATTAGAACAACCATTTCTTTAATGGTAGCGTTCTTTTCAAGTATAACTTTTCTGATACCGTCTTTTGAATAACTTGATATAACCGGTACATTATCTTCACTATTTGGTATACCCATGTACCAGAATATTTTATTGTCCGAACCTACAATAATAGTCAATGCTTTGGAAGCTTTAACAGCCGGTTGATCTTTTTCCTCAACTACTTCACCTTTAGGCTTTACCGGCATATTGATTTCCATCGTTTGCGGTTTGCTAAACGTTGTAGTTAACATAAAAAACATAACCAATAAAAAGCTAAGGTCAACCATGGGAGTTAAGTCAACCCTGGTCGACATCTTTTTAGATCGATGCTTTTTTTTGCCTTTTTTCCCCTTACTCTCGGGGGCCGCCATTTCAGCCATGATTATATTCCTTGTAATTTATTTGGATTTGCTTCCAAATCCGTAATTAAATTAAATTTATTTACATTTTTGTCCTGAAGTGTATTTATGACCTTTTTAACAGCCGGCCAGGGGCAGCCCTGGTCACCAGTTATTGTTATACGAACATTAGGATTAGAAATTCTTCCCTGCATAACCCATACTGCCACTTCATTATTAGTAGAGTCTATTGGTATACCGGGTTGATCATAATCCTTTCTGCTTAATTCATCAAGACCAAGAAAATCTTTCAGGCTACCGATAGGCATACCAACACTACCTGTTAACTCGAATGCGCGAGCCTCATCTTGAGTAAATTCTATCCCATATTTCTCAGTAATTTTATCCAGAAGCTTTATTCTGGCAAAATTTTTATTATCTATATTGAAGAATATTTTACCTTCTTTTGTAACGGTAATATTTAGAATATCAGTATCTGGAAGTTTTATTTCGGAGATTGAAGATGGGGTATCAACAATAACTGACTCGTCTGTTTTAAATTCAGTTGTCATCATAAAAAATGTTAACAACAAAAATGCAACGTCGCACATCGCCGTCATATCGGCCAATGCACTTTTTCTCGCTACTTTAACTTTTGGCATAATTTCACCAACCTTCTAATTAAACAATTTTATTTATGCTGAGCTGAAAAGTTCTGAACTATTGCCATACCAAACTCATCAATGCTATAAGTCATTTTATCAATTTTGGTTGTAAAATAATTGTAAAAAATCATTGCAAATGAAGAAGAACCAATACCAAAAGCAGTATTGATAAGTGCTTCAGAAATACCTGTAGCCAAACCAATTGCGTCAGGTGCGCCTGATGAAGCAAGAGCTGAGAATGATTTGATCATACCTAATACTGTTCCAAGCAAACCTAAAAGAGTTGCAAGAGGAACGATTGTAGCAATAATAACTAAATTCTGTTCTAACATTGGCAGTTCAAGAGAGGTTGCTTCTTCAATTTCCTGTTTAATAGCAATAATTTTTTGTTCTTTATCTTTTGTTTTATCTTCAGCCATTTCTTTGTATTTAATAAGACCAGCTTTAACAACGCTTGCAACTGAACCTCTTTGCTTATCGCATTCTGCAATAGCTGATTCAAGATCCTGAGCGGATAATTTCTGGTGAACTTTTGCAACAAAAGAGTTAACATTACCTTTGCCTTTTGCACGGGTTAAGGTAATAAATCTTTCAATTGAAAAGGTAAATACACAGAATAATACTGTCATCAATATAGGTACAATTATACCGCCCGCATGTATTGTTCCAAGAACGTTACCTGGTTTTGGCAGGTTAGCCGGGTTATTTCCCTGGAAGTTTTCAGGGTTACCTAATACGAATATAAATAACAATAGTGCTACAACAAATAATGTTGGTATTGCAATTCCTGCAAAACCTGTGAATGCAGTTTTGAGTTTTTTTGTATTCACGTCTATCTCCTAAAGTTTAAAATAATTGGTTTTTTAGTTGGCGTAAATTTAGAGATTATTTATTTCTATTTCAATAAAGAATATTAATGAATAAACCGTCTTTTATTCGTTAAAACCTTTATTTACTAAATCACTCCGAAAATATATCGATATTCATATTCCCAGAAAAGGAATATTTTTGAAATAAATTAATCTTTTCCTAACCAGGAGATTTATTCTTTTTACAAATCAATTTTAAAAAAAGTTCTCACCTCTTAGTTAAGCTTCAAGACAGTCGTTGTCTTTTGTATTAATTGCAATATGAAATGTTTGATTCCTAATTGACTGATGATGATATTACGTAGGACAATATCTGGTACCGTTTACTCTGAAAGGTTAACAGCTATTTAAAATAAAAAGACCGGAATTATTCTTCCGGTCTTTGCTGCCCTGCTAGGGCTCGAACCTAGAGACTTTTGATCCAGAGTCAAACGTGTTGCCAATTACACCACAGGGCAATTAACATTC
>CAZIDB010000258.1:0-6370 GCA_964537965.1 uncultured Melioribacter sp.
TCAATAAGATTGGTTATGTATTTATAATATCCTTCCATTTCCATTGTAAAGGTTTCGCTTAAGTAGATTTTAATTCCACACTGCAGATGAGTAGCTTCCGAAGCGCTTATATTATCCGGTATAATTACCCATGGTTCAAATATGGAAATAAGTTCGTTCTCATCGGAAAGAGTAACAATTTCCTGGGAGTATCTTCCTAAAGCTGCCTTAAATGCTATGGTTGGGTTCGGTTTATAAGTGAAATTAATCCTTGGCTCAAAAAGAAATGGTCTAAGTTTACTTAAAGCAAAAAGTTTTGAACGAATACCTATATCAAGACCAATATTCTCATACCTGTAAAATTTATAAGTGAAATAGAAACTAAGATCAAATCTATCTGCATTATAACCGGATTTTTGTCCGTATAAATTAATTACTTCAAGCTTGGTATTTAAATATTTGTTCTGAACGCCAAAAGCAATTTCGTCTCCACCGGGATACATATAAGTAAAATCCCAGTCGTTTGAAATATCAATTACCTTGTTATATCGCGGTTTTGACTGGCTGTAGTTCGGAAATAATTCAGCTTCAAATCCGCTGTAAGATAAATTTACAACAGAGAATAAAGGGCTGCTCCATACCTTGTGCCAGTTTAATCCGCCAACTATATTTTTAATTGAATAATCTTCTTTAAGTGGATTTTCATTTTCAAGAGCATCTTCGCTCATAAATCCATGAATTACAAACTTACTGTTCTTATCAATTGAGGGATTTGTGTAATTTGCTTTGAAGGAAAAATCATAAAAACTAACAGGAGCTTCCTTACTGTTAAGATATTTTTTCAACATCTTACTGTACCAGCTTTTTCTGCCAGTAACAATAAAGGAACCATTTGGTATCGGGCCTTCTACTGCAAGCTTGCCGCTAAGAAAACTTGCATTTGCAGACCCGTGATACTCGTTTTTATTTCCGTCCTTTGTAATAATGTTAAGCACTGAAGATAATCTGCCGCCAAATATTGGAGCAAAACCACCTTTGTTAAATTCCATTATAGAAATCATTTCAGGATCAACAACGCTAAAAATTCCCAATGCATGAAAAGGGCTATAAACCGTTGCACCATTAAGCAATACTAAATTCTGATCTCCAGCACCACCGCGAACATAATATTTAGAAGTTACATCTCCGGTTGATCTTACTCCAGTTGTCGTTTGAAGATATTTAAAAATGTCATTCTCAATTCCCACTGGCATCATATTCATTTCCTGCGGAGTTATCTTTTCCAACCCAAGATCAGCAGCATTTTCTCTGTCGTATCTTTCACCAACAATTGATAATTCCTGTAACCTGATACTTGCAGGTACAAGTAGAATTTCAAGTTCAGTAATCTCATTTTCCTTAATGAATATTTTAAATACACGCGTGTTATAACCAACGCAGGAAACAACAGCAGTTTGGTTTCCAATCGGTATTCCCGCTACAAGAAAATACCCGCGTCCATCAGAAGTTGAACCTTTATTTGTACCTTTTACAACAATCGTTGCATAACTTATAGGTTCACCGCTAAGCGAGTCGATAACAAAGCCTCTTAAATATCCTCTGCCAGATTCATAAGAAAAAATTGATTGATTTAAACCTACTGTAAGAATAAAAAGATAAAAAAATTTTTTAGACAAGATAAAATCCGATAATTCATTTAAAGAAAAAAGTCACGTTAAAAATATACATGTATACCGAGTTAACCAAATTATTACAACTCAAAAGCATGGTCAAATTTGGAAAAAGTATCCGGGAACTCTTTAAACTTAAAAAAAGAGACTTCGGAAAAAGCAGAATCCTGAAGTCTCTTAAATCGAAAACTGAAAAAATCTTATTTAAGAAATCTGTTTCTTAAACTCTTTTAATACATCAAGTGCGTATTTAATATCGTATTCAGTATGGTCTGCAGAAATCTGGAAGCGGATTTCCTCATCACCTTTTGGTACCACAGGATAGTTAAGTCCTGTTGCAAGTATTCCATTTTCAACAAGGAAATTGACACAATCAGAAGTCGTTTTTGTATCTCTTAACATCAAAGGCACAACCGGATGCTCGCTTTCAATTACTTCATAACCAAGTTTTATCAATCCCTGTTCAAATTGTTTTTCACGTGCACGCATAAAATCAAGCAACTCAACTCCTTTAGGTGAGTCCACTATTTCAAGGGATTTCATTGCAGCACATGCTTCGGCTGTAGTTATAGGATTTGAATAAATGTACATCGGGGAGGATTCTCTGAAATATTCAATTAGTGCAGCAGAAGCGGTTACATATCCTCCGTTAACACCAAAAGCTTTACCTAGTGTTCCGATAAGAATATCAATTCCTTTAGCGTTTGTATATTCAATTGTTCCTCTTCCGGTTTTACCAAATGCACCAACTCCGTGGCTGTCATCAACAATTGTAATAACACCTTCATCAAAATCTTTATCATATTTTTCAGCGAGTGCAGAAATCTTATCAAGCGGTGCATAGTCTCCGCGCATACTGAAAATACCGTCGGTTATAACAAGTACTCTTTTACCTTGCCCGATTGATTTTTTTATGGTTTCTTCAAGCAGATTCATGTCAAGATGTTTATAAACATCTTTTATCTTTGGCCGTGCAAGCTTAATTGCATTTATAATACAGTTATGATTTAATTCATCACTTATTACAATTGTTTCATTGTCAATCAAAGATGATATTACACTTACTATTGTTGCATAAGCTGATGAAAAAATCATTGCAGCTTCTCTTGAATGAAATTTTGCTAATTTTACTTCTAGATCTGTATGTGGTTTATAGGTTCCGCTTATAAACCTTACAGCGCCGGGACCAGCGCCATATTTTTTTGCGGCTTCTTCTTCTGCTTCAATAATTTCTTTTCTAAGTGACATTCCCAGGTAAGAATTGGAATTCATTCTAAGAAATTCTTTTTCGCCAAAACCTTCAATAAAAAATCTTGGGCCCTTTTCATTTCCGGCTAATTTAATTTTAGTTACAACTTTTTCTTTACCTTTGGCAACCCCTCTGGCTTTAAGATCAGTAACTTTTTCAATTAATACTTTTTCTAATTTTTTATATGACATTTTAAACTCCTGAAATTATTTTTTTATTTATAACTCAACACCAAGTTTTACGGCAAGTTTTTCAAACATATCTTTTGTCATTGTCTCAAGATCATAATCCGGTTTCCAGCCCCATTCTTCTCTTGCGGCAGAGTCATCCAAACTATTTGGCCAGCTATCTGCAATTCTTTGTTTCATGGGATCTACCCGGTATTGTATCTGGAATGTTGGAATATGTTTTTTAATTACATTTGCAAGGTCTTCCGGATTTATGCTCATTGCCGTAATATTAAAAGCATTTCTGTGTTTTAATTTTGTCGGATCAGCTTCCATTAAATCAATCGTAGCTTTAACAGCGTCCGGCATGTACATCATATCAAGCTGAGTATTTGGCCCAAGGTAACAGAAGTATTTTTTATGCTTAATTGCTTCATAATAAATTTCAACAGCGTAATCTGTCGTTCCTCCGCCGGGTAATGTTTTATTTGAAATTATTCCCGGGAAACGAACACCGCGTGTATCCACACCAAATCTTTTATGGAAGTAATCGCATAAAAGTTCACCTGATACTTTCGAAATTCCATAGATTGTTGTCGGACGCTGTATTGTGTCCTGCGGAGTAAAATCCTGCGGGGTGTTTGGTCCGAACGCCGCAATAGAACTTGGAACGAACACGCTGCATTTATGTTCACGTGAAATTTCAAGAACATTATATAAACCGTTCATGTTAAGATTCCATGCAAACTGAGGTTTTTCTTCTGCAGCAGCAGATAAGATAGCAGCCAAGTGGAAAATTGTATCTATCTGGTATTTTTTTACAACTTCTGAAAGCGATCGAATATCTGTACAATCAACAATTTCAAAAGGCCCGTCACCCTCATCTTCTTTGTTTCTGAATCGTATATCGGTAGCAATAACATTGTTTGCCCCATACTTTTCCCTTAAAGCAATAAGAAGCTCTGAGCCAATCTGACCCAATGCTCCCACAACAAGAATTTTTTTCATTACTCCTCCTCCGGAGTTTTAAAGTGAAATACTTTTAATTAAATATTTACGTTGCTAAAATAAATATTTCCGGCAAATTATTACTCAGGAAAGAACAAGCATTCTTTCAAATGAGTAAAGTTGATTACAAGACCAAATCTTAGAAAATAAACTCAATTTAGGTAGTAGGTAAAAATATTTTTTTTTACTACATTATTCCTAAATTCGGACGCACATTTAATGAAAATAAGACTTATATATTTTTTAATTGCAATGGTTTTGTTCCTTTGGATTAACGGATGCAGGAAAGAACTACCGGTTGAAATTGTACAAGGAACAATTGATAATGTAAACACTTTTATTACTATTACCTCTCCTCAGACTGGAGATACTTACAAACCGGGAGATGGACTTGAAATTCGTTGGGGTTCATCAACATCAATTGACAGAATTAAAATTGAACTTTATAATAATAATATTCTTCGGGCTATCTTAGCAGATCATTATCCAAACAGTGGCGTGTATGAATGGGGGATTCCGTTTGCTATGCCGCTATCCAACAAGTATAAACTAAGAATCATTAGTATCAGGGATACATCAATTTACAGTTATAGCGGTACATTCAAAATAATTAATCAATAACAAACCGAATATGAAGTGAAGGAAATAATTTCTTATAAAAGATTAGACAGTAAGACCTGGGATGATTTAGTTAGTCTGTTCGGTGAAAAGGGTGCGTGCGGTGGCTGCTGGTGTATGTACTGGAGACAGAGAAGTTCTGATTTCAGCAAAAACAAGAACGAACCGAACAAAAAATTGCTCAGGAAATTAGTTGATGAGAAAAAAGAACTTGGCTTAATATTCTACATGAATGATGAACCGGTTGCCTGGTGCTCAGTTTCACCAAGAGAAGAACTTTACAGGTTTGAAAACTCAAGAACATTCAAACCTGCAGATGATAAACCAGCCTGGTCAATTGTTTGTCTTTTCATTAAGAAGAATTACAGAAGGCAGGGTTTATCTGTTCAGATTATAAAATCAGTTATTGAATATTGTAAAACAAAGAATGTTAAAATCCTTGAAGCATATCCGGCCATTCCATATGCTTCAAAGATTCCTGATTCATTTGCCTGGACAGGTTTTGAATCTGCCTTTTTAAAAGCCGGTTTTATTAATATTCCTGTTCAAACAAAAACCAAAGCATACATGAGATTTTATCTTTAGTTGATCGCTTTGTTGTCCGAATTTGTCTTTGCTAAAAATATAATTTATATGTCAGCTTAAAATTTCTTCCCGCCTCTGGTACAATTGATTTAACCCTCGACAGATGATTCCTGTATTCTTTGTTGAATATATTTTCTGCATTAAATGTTATGCTGTTAACAAATTCTCCTGTAATAAAAATATATTGTGAGAAACTATTAAAAATTATATAACCTGAAGTCGGCTGTTCAAATTTATCAATCCTGTTTTGACTTGCTGCAAATTCACTGCTTATTCCTATAGAAAAATTATTGGAGGAATATTGCAAATCCAGGAGTCCTTTTAATGGCGGAATTGCAGGAAGAGGGGATTTCACTCTTTTTAACTCACCATATGTATAACTAAGAGAAAAATTAAACTTTAGTTCATCTGAAATTTGAAATTCACTTTCAGCCTCAATACCTGTAATAAATGCGCGTTCACCTGATGACGCATAAACAGGGAGCAGGGTACTGTAATTTATCTTTCCTGTGTTTCTTGGAATTATGTAATTTGAAAATGAGTTATAGTAAACGTTAATTAAACTGTAGAACCAACTATTTTTTATAAACAGAAATAATTCGTTACCAATACCTGATTCGGCATCAAGATCAGGATTACCGGTTTCATATGAATAAGCTGCAAGGTGTGGTCCTTCTGAAAACAATTCTTCAATTGTAGGTACACGGGAGGACTTACTTAAATTAGTCCCAATGTGAATATCCTGCCATAGTTCATAAACTGCCGAAAGGGATAACGAATAAGTATTAAAAAATCTATTTCTTATGTGTCCGATCTTTGAATCTGATTTTTCAAACTCAGGTTTAACCTTATCAAGATTATATCTTGCGGCAAACTGAAAATCTATTTTGCCTAAGTGAAAAGATTCAAAGAAATATGCGGCAGTATTGAATGAGTTTGAATGAGGAGTAAAAACGTAACCTCCGACTTTGAAGTCTCTGAAGTTTAATGTTAATCCAATACTTCCTTCCTCAAAAAATCCAATGTTTGAATGATTAACCTTAATATTGCCGGAGTAATCATAAAGTGCAAACTCTGCTCCGATAAGATTATTG
>CAZIDB010000259.1:0-6311 GCA_964537965.1 uncultured Melioribacter sp.
TCCAACATCTTTTGCAAACCAGGAATCAATATCACCGGCATCCATACATTGTTTTATATGATGAAAATGATAGCATTGAGTGAAATTACCTGCAAAGGTTGAAACTGTGTCTTCTTTACCGTAAAAAACAGTGCTTGAACCATAATTGCATAGATAGTCCGGGTGTATTGTTAATCTATCCCCAACATCAGCATTTAGAATGAAGATGGGACTTTCGTTCCTGTGATTAACAGTATCCAGTGTGTAAACCGTATCGTTAGATACTCTGAAAAAGGTAAGGTAATCTGAATCATCTACTTGCATTCCATAGTAAAATTTTCCGTCTAATCTTGCTAAAGCGACTATTTCTTGATTTACAGTAATTGTTTTGTAAGTATAAGCCCAGCGGTAACCAATTTTCAGTGGGAAATAGCCGTATGGTTCTTCATCAATCTGCGCTAAATTTTTTGATTGAATGAGTAACACAGTAATTGAAAAAGATAAAAACAAGATCCACTTAATTTTCATACTAAATCTCCCAAAGGTATGAGACTTAACAACCTTTCTTCTCTTTGGACAATCCTACCAGTAATTCATTGCTTTATTAAAACATTATTCAAATACCCGTCATGAAAATGTAAAATATAAAAACTACTGTCAAGGAATAATTTAGATTCAACAACAGAATTTTTTTCTCGCCAATACTGTTATAGTTTATATTTCTGAAGGCTTACTTTGGTTTGATATTAGTAACCCTTTTTCTTAGTTTTAATTCGATTTTTTTCAAAAATAACGGGGATATGGATGAGAGCAATAATACCGGTAGCAGGATTTGGAAGCAGGCTTAAACCGCACACTTACTCGATACCGAAAGTGCTGCTTAATGTCGGCGGAAAACCAATTATTGGTCATATAATCGAGAAGCTTATCCATGAAGGTATCTATAAAGCTACTTTCATAATCGGACATCTCGGTGAAATGATTAAGGATTATATTTCCAAAACTTATCCTGAACTGCAGGCAGATTTTGTTGAGCAGAAAGAAATGCTTGGACTTGGACATGCAATTTATGTCTCAGCTCCAACATTTGACGAAAAAGAGATTTTTATAATTCTTGGTGATACTGTATTTGATGTTCAGTTAACAGACGTATTTAAGAATAAGCAATCCGCACTTGGAGTTAAGCTGGTTGAAGACCCAAGCAGGTTTGGTGTTGCAGTTGTTGAGAATGGATTCATTACAAAATTAATTGAGAAGCCGAAAACCCCGGTCTCCAAACTTGCCCTGGTTGGGCTTTATTACATTTCAGATGCGGGTAAGCTGGTTAAAGCATTGAATGAACTTGTTGAAAAGGATATAAGAACCAAAGGTGAGCTGCAGTTAACAGATGGTCTTCAGATTATGATTGAATCAGGTGAAAAATTAAAAACTTTTCCTGTTGAAGGCTGGTACGACTGCGGTAAACCGGAGACATTACTAACAACTAATCAGCATATTTTAGAACAGGATCATATTCATATTGATTTGAAAACTGTGTTGATTAATCAGCCGGTGTATATTGCTCCCAGTGCAATTGTGTCGAACTCAGTTATTGGTCCGTTTACTACAATTTCAGAAGGTTGTGTAATTAAAGACAGTGTTATTAGAAATTCAATTATCGGGGATAACGCAAGAGTTGAAAAGGCAATGCTTGAAGCATCGATAATTGGTAACTCGGCAACAGTAAAAGGAAATTACCAGAGATTGAACGCCGGTGATTCATCGGAAATAGAATTTAATTAGAGAAGGCTTAGGCGAAGACTGAGACTAAGGATAATAATGTATTATTATCTTAGCTTTCTTCTCTGCCTTTACAAGAGTGTTTATTAACAAATTCAAGGAATAATTTAATGTCATATCTTTTCACTTCAGAATCAGTGTCGGAAGGACATCCGGATAAAGTTGCTGATCAAATATCAGACGGTGTTTTAGATGCAATTTATAAAACAGATCCTTATGCCCGTGTTGCCTGCGAAACTTTTGTTACAACCGGTTTGGTTTTAGTCGGTGGTGAAATTACTACTAAGGCTTATGTTGATATCCAGGACGTCGTAAGGAAAACAGTAAAGGAAATCGGATATACTTCTGCAGATTATAAATTTGATGCTGAAAGCTGTTCTGTACTTAATGCAATTCACTCCCAGTCTCCTGATATTGCAATGGGCGTTGATAAAGGTGGTGCAGGTGACCAGGGTTTAATGTTTGGTTACGCTTGCAACCAGACTCCTGAACTTATGCCTATGCCGATTATGTATGCTCATAAACTTGTTGAAAAACTTGCTTATATCAGAAAGAATAATTTGAAATTAATGCCTTACCTAAGACCGGATTCAAAATCCCAGGTTACGATTGAATACGATGATAATAATGTCCCGTTACGTGTAGATACAATTGTTATTTCAACACAACACGACGGCGATGCAAAACAAAAACAAATTAAAGCCGATGTAATTGAACATGTTATTAAAACTGTAATTCCTGCCCAATATCTTGATAGCAAAACAAAATACTATGTTAACCCAACCGGCAGATTTGAAATTGGCGGACCACACGGAGACAGCGGATTAACAGGAAGGAAAATTATTGTTGATACATACGGCGGATGGGCTCCGCACGGCGGTGGTGCTTTCTCCGGTAAAGACCCTTCTAAAGTTGACAGAAGCGCTGCTTACGCTGCAAGACATATCGCTAAAAATATTGTTGGTGCAAAGCTTGCAAAAGAATGCCAGGTTCAGATTGCTTATGCAATTGGTGTAGCTAAACCCGTTTCTGTTTATATCCACACAAACGGAACCGGCGTTGTTCCTGATAAAGAAATTTCTAAAATGATCATGAAAGAAGTTGACCTTACACCGAAAGGAATAATTACCAGATTAAAATTGCGCAGACCAATTTACCAGAAGACTGCTGCATACGGACATTTCGGAAGAAACGATAAAGACTTTACATGGGAAAAACTAGATCTCGTTCCGTTGTTTAAGAAATCAATTAAATAAAGAAATAAATTATTGGAGTAAATATAAAATGGATTACAAACCAGGTAAATACAAAGTAAGAAACCTGAAACTTGCCGCTGAAGGCAGAATGAAGATTGAATGGGCTGAATCAAGAATGCCGGTTCTTATGGCGTTAAGAAAAAAATATGAGAAGACTAAACCGTTGAAAGGTTATAAGATTGCCGGCTGTCTTCACGTTACAAAAGAAACAGCAGTTCTTATTGAAACACTTGCTGCCGCAGGTGCAAAGGTAAGCTGGAGCGGTTGCAATCCTCTTTCAACACAGGATGAGATTGCTGCAGCATTAGCTAAAAACGGAATTGAGATTTATGCATGGCATGGAATGAACGTAAAAGAATTCTACTGGTGTATTGAAAGAACATTGGATATGAAACCAAATCTTACACTTGATGACGGCGCGGATTTGATTTTTACAGTTCACAATAAGTATCCGAAACTTGCAGAAAATATTATCGGCGGTACAGAAGAAACTACAACAGGTGTTCATCGTTTAAGAGCTATGGCTGCAGATAAGAAAATTCTTTATCCTGTTATAGCTGTTAATGATGCTGAAACCAAGTGGGATTTTGATAACGTTTACGGAACAGGCCAGTCATCAATAGATGGAATTCTCCGTGCAACTTCTGTTTTATTAGCAGGAAAGAATTTTGTTGTTGCCGGTTACGGTCATTGCGGTAAAGGTTGTGCAGAAAGAGCAAAAGGATTGGGCGCTAATGTTATTGTAACAGAAGTTAAACCAACCGCTGCTTTAAAAGCTACTCTTGAAGGACATACAGTTTTACCAATGGATGAAGCAGCAAAAATTGGTGACATTTTTATTACTGCAACCGGAGTAAAAGATGTAATTGTAAAACATCATTTCCAGAAAATGAAAGATGGTGCTATCGTATGTAACACCGGCCATTACGATTGTGAAATTAATATTCCTGATCTCGAATCGGTATCAAAAGGTAAACGTACAATAAGACCCAACAATGAAGAGTACACTTTAAAGAACGGCAGAAAAGTCTATTTGCTTGCACAGGGCAGATTGGTAAACCTTGCTGCTGCAGAAGGCCATCCGAGTGAAGTAATGGATATGTCTTTTGCAAACCAGTTTATGAGCCAGCTTAGGTTAGTTAATCTTGATAAAGACGGTGTTCTGCTTGATCCGGATGTTTATGATATTCCTGAAGAACAGGATCAGGAAATTGCCGGAGTTAAATTGCAAACTATGGGCTTTAATATTGATAAGCTTACAAAAGCGCAAATTAAATATATGAGTGATTACTCAGCCGGTACATAAAATAAAAATAGTTTATTTCAGGCGAGTCAGTGACTCGCCTTTTTTATTCGTTGTCGTTATCTGGAATGAGCACTTTGTACAAATATTATGGTTTGTTTTATCAGTGGAAATCATAATAATCTGTGTCATCTGTGTTCTAACCAATCTGTCATAATAAGGAGGATTTATGCCAAAACTAATTTCATCTCCAACGCTTGTAAAAGCTGCCGGTAACAAACCAAAAATTATTGAAGAGTTCTTCGGTCGCGTAAATACTTCAAATAATGATATTAGCATAGCTAAAATGACGAGCCCTGCCGGATGGATTGAACCGGGTCAAACTCCTGAATTTGATGAATACACATTAGTGCTTAAAGGAGTTCTTAGAGTAACAAGCAAACAGGGAGTTACAGATGTAGTCCAGGGGCAGGCAATTTTTGTTGAGAAAGGTGAGTGGGTTCAGTATAGTACGCCTTATGAAGAAGGGACAGAGTATATTGCTGTTTGCATGCCTGCATTTTCTCCGGAAACTGTACACAGGGATTAAATTTATTATTAAAGTTGACTAATTGACTTTTCAATCTTTATATTCTTTCCGGAAAAATTAATATCATAAAAATGGATTTACCTTGAATAATGAACAGTCTGCAATACTTCTTTTATCCTGCCCAGACAGAGTGGGATTAGTTTCCCGTATTTCACACTTCATTTTTGAAAGAGGCGGAAATATTATAAATCTAGAAGAGCATGTCGATTCGGAAGAGAAAACATTTTCAATAAGAGTTGAATGGGATTTAAAAAACTTCTCGCTTAAACCGGACGAAATAGAAGATGCCCTGCAGCCACTTGCAAAAGAGTTTAAGGCTGACTGGCGATTAAATTTTACGATTAAAAAACTGAAGGTTGCAATATTCGTTTCCAAATATGATCACTGTTTACAGGAAATACTCTGGCGATATAGCCAGGGAGAATACCCAATTGAAATCCCACTAATAATTTCCAATCATACTGATTTAAAACCATTAGCTGATCATTATAACATTCCATTTCACGTTTTTCAGATTACAAAAGAGAACAAAGCAGAACAGGAACAAAAAGAAATAAAACTACTTGAGGATAACAATATTGATACGATCGTTCTTGCCCGGTATATGCAGGTGCTTTCAAGCAATTTTGTTCAGCAATACTCAAATAAAATAATTAATATCCATCATTCTTTCTTACCGGCATTTGCAGGGAGCAATCCTTACAAGCAGGCTTATGACAGAGGTGTAAAGATTATTGGCGCAACCAGCCATTATGTAACAGAGAAATTAGATGAAGGTCCTATCATTGAGCAGGATATAGTAAAAATATCTCACAAGGATTCATTAAAAGATCTTATGAGAAAAGGAAGAGATGTTGAAAGATTAGTTTTAGCCAGGGCTCTTCTTTGTCATTCTGAACATAGGGTACTGGTAAGAGGCAACAAGACCATTATTTTTAGTTAACCGGAGTTAAGTTATGAAAACTGCAATAGTAATTGGTGCAACAGGATTGATTGGAAATCATCTTACTAAATTGCTTTTAGATGATGAAAGGTATCAAACAGTAAAAGTTTTTGTAAGAAGAAGTCTTTCTGTAACAAATACCAAGCTTGAAGAACATATTGTCGATTTTGAAAAGCTGAATGATTGGAAAAACAAATTAACTGGTGATGAATTATTTTCCTGCCTTGGCACTACAATTAAAAAGGCCGGGAGCAAAGATGCTCAATACAAGGTTGATTTTACATACCAGTTTGAAACCGCAAAAGCAGCAGCAGAAAACGGAATTAAAAATTATATGTTGGTTTCCTCCACCGGCGCAAATTCAAAATCGGGAAATTTTTATTTAAGAATAAAAGGTGAACTTGAAGAAAAAATTTCTCTGCTTCCGTTTGATAAAATAAGAATTTTCCAACCTTCTGTTCTTGTTGGAGAAAGGGAAGAGAAACGTGCAGGAGAATCAGTTGGAATTGTACTTGGGAAAGT
>CAZIDB010000260.1:0-6288 GCA_964537965.1 uncultured Melioribacter sp.
ATGAGTTAAGCCAGAACTATCCAAACCCGTTTAACCCAAGCACAAAGATAAGCTACACAATTCCGGTTGATAGCAGAGTGACCATACAGATATTCTCAGTAACAGGAGAATTGGTAAGAGAATTGGTAAATACAAATCAATCAGCAGGAAATTATGTGGTCGACTTTGACGCAAGTGATCTGGCAAACGGAACATACATATACAGAATCACTGCAGGTACATTTGTACAGGCAAAGAAGATGTCGTTAATCAAGTAAGAAAAAACCTTGATTGTATTTTGCAAAAACCCGGTTCAAATGAGCCGGGTTTTTTTATTTTTAGATTTCTATTAGCTCAACTTTTTATACTTCCTAATTCTACATTGATTTAATCCTGTAAAGTTACCGGCACTTACAAAATTTGATGAAATGAAAATTCAAATTGACTTTATGTATTGAAAAAATTAGATTGCAATCGATTGCGGGAACGATTGCACAAACAATTATTGGTGGGATTAAGCAAATGAGGCAAAAGACTTTATACGATATCGCTTCCAAATTAAAGATATCACCTTCCACGGTTTCCCGTGCTCTTAATAATCATCCGGATATCAGTTCAAGCACAAAAATAAAAGTGAAATCTTTGGCTGAAGAGTATAATTACATTCCTAATCCGATTGCCCAAAGTCTGAAAGTAAACAAGACTTCTACTATTGGTGTACTTGTTCCGGAAATTAAACACGATTTTTTTTCCTCTGCAATTAGCGGAATAGAAGAAATTGCATACGATTCAGGGTTCACGATAATCTTATGTCAATCCAATGAGAATTATGAAAGAGAAGTGATTAACACAAATGTTTTAATGCGTCACAGGGTTGCAGGAATTTTAGTTTCCATTTCACAAAGCACAGTTTCCGGTTCGCATTTCCAAAATTTGATTGAACGGAATACTCCCATAGTTTTTTTTGACAGAATATGTGAGGATGTTGTAGCAAATAAAGTAATTATTGATGATGAAAAAAGTGCATTCGATGCCGTCAGTTATTTGCTAAGTAAAGGTTACAAAAATATTGCTCACCTTGCCGGAATAAAAGATTTAAGTATTTGTAAGAACAGGCTTGCAGGATATAAGAAAGCTTTAGAAAAATCTGATGTTAAACTAAATGAAAATTTTATTGTCCACGCCGGTCTGCACGAAATTGACGGCTACAATTCGATGGACTTCTTATTAAAAAGTAAAAATAAACCTGACGCAATTTTTTGTGTAAATGATCCGGTTGCTATCGGCGCTTTTCAGAGAATTAAGGAAGCTGGATTAAATATACCGCAGGATATTGGAATAGTTGGCTTTTCAAATAATAAGATTACAGCTTTAGTCGATCCGCCATTAACTACTGTTGAACAGCCATCGTTTGAAATGGGGAAAAAAGCTGCTGAGCTTTTAATTGAATTGATTAACAATCCCGGTAGGAAAGCAGAAACGAAAACAATTGTATTGGATTCACATTTGATAATCAGAAGTTCAACTTAGAAAGATATGGCAGCAAAAATTTTTAATGTAAGAAACAAGAAGAATCTAACCGGAAAATATTTTCTGTTCCTGAGTTTATGTTGTTTTATTATTAGCACACAATTCACTTTTGCTTTTACACAAAATAGCTCGTCGCCAGATACACTGGCTTTAATTGGCAATAAAGTAATTACATCGGAAAATTATATTTCTTCATATAAAAACAAATTAGTTAAACTCGGTCTAACGGATAATTTTGAGACTAGAAAAGGGTACCTGTTAAATATGGTTCAGGATGAGGTCCTAATCCGGGAAGCATATGAATCAGGATTGGATAAAACTGTGGAATCTCAAAACGAAATGGAACGAATTCAGGTTCAGGAATTATTAAATGCATTTTCCGATAATCAGATTTCTCCAAAGATTAATATTACCGATAACGAACTAAAAGATTTGTTTGTTAAGGTGAATACTAAGATTAAGGTAAGACATCTATACGCATCAAGTAAAGAAGAAGCCGGCAACCTTTACAACCAGTTGATGGATGGTAAGACTTTTGAGGAATTGGCTCAAAATATTTTCCAGGACGAGAAGTTAAAAGAAACCGGTGGTTTAATTGGTTATATAACTATGGATGAAATGGATCCTGATTTTGAAAGAGCTGCATATTCACTTAATGTTGGAGAAATTTCAAAACCGGTTAAGACTGTGCAGGGATATAGTATTATTAAAGTTGAAGATAAAATTTCAAACCCGTTTGTAACTCAATCAGAATTTCTTAAGGCATATGATAAATTGAAAGCATTTGCCCGTAAAAGGGCATATGAGGAATTAACCAAAGAATTTAGTCAATCGCTTTCAACACAGCTTAATGTTCAGTTTGATGAAAAAAATGTTTCTTTGCTTTACGAATATATCAAACATGGTTTCATTGGCGCTTCGGTTGAGAATTCGTTTAACCTTCCTGAAAATGATCTTGATAAAATATTTGTCACATCGACAATGGGAAGTTGGAATATAAAAAGAGTGACGAATGAACTTATTGCTATTTCTGAAAAACAAAAGAAATGGATTAGAACAAAAGAGAATCTTAAGGATTTCATTGCCGGTTTAATTAATAGAGAATACATAATTCAAAAGGCTGAGGAAGAAAAACTGGATGAATTAACATCCTATAAAGAAAATGTCCGGGAGAGTTTTGATTCTTATTTATTATCCGTCATAGAAAACAAGATGATAGAAAAGATAAAGATTCCCGGTGATTCGGTAAAAGTATTTTATGCGGGCAATTTAAAGCTTTTCACATCACCGCAGGAAATTAAATTAAGCTCAATACTTCTTGATGATAAGACAATTTCAGATTCAATAAAAGTAATGCTTGTATCAGGTGTTGATTTTGCACTGCTTGCAGGAAAATATTCAATTCAGAAAATTCCTGCTGAGCGTGGTGGCGATATTGGTTACTATAAGAAAGACGAACTTGAAAATTTTGGTGATGAAATTTTCAGATTGAAGAAAGATGAATGGATAGGGCCGCTCTCTTTCGAAGGGAAATATCTGTTTGTTAAATGTACCGGTTATAAACAATCTTCTGTTAAATCATTGGAAGAATCTTACGACGAAATCGAACGGTGGCTTGCAAATGCAAAGTGGTATAAAGAAAAAGACAAGTATGTGAATTCAATAAAGAAAAAAATTGGAACCAAAATATTTTCCGAAAAACTAACTAAAATCAAAATTTGAATAACAACTGGTTGAATATGAAAAAATATATCTACCGATTATTACTGTTAAATCTTATTGCTCTTATGCCGGGTATAATACTGGCACAGAATACCGGTAAACTTGCCGGAAAGATTACAGATGCTTCCACAGGTGAACCGGTTATTGGCGCTAATATTTTTATTGAAGGAACAACCTATGGTGCTGCTGCAGACGTAAATGGCGATTACATAATTGTAAAATTACCTTCCGGCAAATATGATGTAATTGTAACTGCAATCGGTTACACCAAAACAACTATTCAAAAAGTTCAGGTGTTAGTTGATCTTACTACTAAACTGAATGTTAATTTATCTTCAACTGCAATAACTCTTGAACAGGAAGTAGTAATTGTTGCTCAGTCCCCGATGGTAAAAAAGGATTTGACTTCAACTGAATCCAGAGTAACTGCCGATGAAATAAGGCAGTTGCCGTTACAGAATCTTGACCAGCTAATTACGTTACAAGCCGGTGTTAATAAAGATGCCGGTGGAAGTATTCATATCCGCGGCGGAAGATCGAGTGAAATATCTTATCTGATAAACGGAGTAAGTATTACAGATGACTTCTCACGTTCGCAGGCATTAACAGTTGAAACCGAATCTGTCCAGGAGTTGCAGGTTATCAGCGGTACATTCAATGCTGAGTACGGCAATGCACTTAGCGGTGTAATTAATATTGTTACAAAATCCGGCAGTAATAAATTCCACAGCAACCTTGAATTATGGACGGGTGATTATCTTAGCACACACGATGATCTGTTCTGGAATATCGACAAGGTAAATCCGTTTTCTAATTATAATTTCCAGGCTTCATTTGGCGGACCAATAATAAGAGATGCGCTAACGTATTTTGGCGCTTTAAGGAAATATCATAACGGCGGATATATTTACGGAAAAAATATTTACAACCCGCAGGGCAGAAATAAATTTGTTGATGGACAGCTTGTTCCTAATCCCGGAGATAATTCTTATGTATCAATGAATAACAGCAATAGATGGAGTGGGCAGGCAACATTGGATTGGAGGATAATCGAAAACCTTAGACTTAAAGTTGATGGTTTCGGAAGCCTTGAATCATCAAGGTACTATGACCATTTGTACAGGTTGAATCCTTACGGAACTATGGGCGGTAAAAGTAACGGATATAGTTTATTTGCTGTTATAACCCATACAATTTTACAAAATACTTTCCAGGAATTAACCCTCGCCTATAAATATAACGATTACCAATCCATACTTTATGAAGACCCGTACGATGAGCGTTATGTTCATTCGGATTCGTTAAACATTTCAGCTTATCATTTCCTAAGGGCAGGGACAAATCTTAATCGTTTTGAGCGAAATACAAAAAGTATAATTGCCAAATGGGATCTTACCAGCCAGGTTGATAAAATAAATCTTGCAAAGATCGGTATCGAGTTTCAAACTGATAAAGTATTCTATGAGAATATTAATTTAATTCCCGCAGTTGATGCTGACGGTAAACAGTTATTTCCATTTGTACCTTATATTCAGGGAATTGAATCCCCGCAGCATGATAGGTTTGAACGCACACCATATAAACTCTGTGCCTACATTCAGGATAAAATTGAATTTGAAAGCCTGATTATTAATGTTGGTTTGCGTTTCGATTTGTTTGATCCTAACGGTAAGATTCCAATTGATTCTGAAGATCCAAACATTTATAATCCTTTCAAGCTCGAGCATATTTATAAAGATAGTAATGGAGATGGAAAGATTGGTTTGGATGAACAAGTTGAAGGAAATACTTATACTGTTGCTGAAAAAGAAAAATTCTGGTATAAAGAAACATCAGTAAAAACACAGTTGAGCCCGCGCTTTGGAATAGCATATCCAATCACTGATAAGGGTATAATCAGATTCTCGTATGGAATCTTTCAGCAGATTCCTGAATACAGTCAGCTATACCTTGGAGATCAATATAAATTAACTTCAGCGCAGGGAATCCAGGGACCGTTTGGCAATAATGATCTTAAACCACAGCGAACAACAATTTATGAACTTGGATTGCAGCAGCAATTATTTGAAGACTTTTCAATTGATGTGACTGCTTTTTACAGGGATATCAGAGATTGGATTTCATCAAGCCAGCCAATACCAACTTACCTGGCGGGAATTTCTTATTCAAAAAGAATTAACCGTGACTTTGCAAATGTTAGAGGTGTTACTTTATCTGTTAACAAACGATTTAAGGATTATTATTCTTTTGGTCTTGACTATACTTTCCAGATTGCGGAAGGAACAAACTCTTCGCCGGATCAGGAATATTATGCACAATTAAATGGCTCTGAACCGACCAGAATATTAACACCGCTAAACTGGGATCAGACTCATACACTAAATGCGAATATCTATGTTGGATCTTCGGACTGGGGCGTAAGTTTAATTTCAACGCTTAGCACAGGTCAGCCGTATACACCAACTTTAATTCAGGGATCATATTCTGGTAGAAACGTTTTAACCGGACTTGCGCAAAACAGCCGGCGTAAACCTTTAATTGCAAACCTTGATCTTGAGGTTCACAAAAATTTCCAGATTACCGGAGTTGATTTACAACTATTCATAAAAGTTTTCAACCTGCTCGATCTGAAAAATCCGCTTACGGTTTTTGGTGATACAGGCAAACCCGATTATACAATTCAGGAGAAGACTGTGATTGATTATGACCCAAGCTGGTTTGATTATCCATCTTATTACAGTGAACCCAGAAATATTTATATCGGAACAAAAATTTCTTTATAGAGGAATTTAAATGATGAAATTAAAAATACTTTTTTCTTTTCTGTTGCTATGGACTTTTACAATTCCTGTTTATGGCCAGGTAATTTCACATACTCCTTCAGATTTCAGGGGAGATGTAAACTACAGACGGAATTCTAATGTTGATGGCAATAATATAAGAGCAACAATTTTTAATTCCGGTTACAGCGGTGATCCTTCCAACAGACCGGACTATATTGAATGGGAATGGCCTAAAAATACTAACAGAATCTATATCGCTTTAATTGATATATTA
>CAZIDB010000261.1:0-4726 GCA_964537965.1 uncultured Melioribacter sp.
GCCGGAATTTCTCCGCATGATGATTTTCTTTATGCGGGCAGAGTTTACTTCCCTTTATTCAGAATGATAAACACAAAGGAAGTTGTAATCTTCGGATTAACTCACGGAACCGTGCGCAAAGAAATCAGTGATCCGAAAGATATTTTAATTCTTGATGAGTTTGACAAATGGAAAGGTCCGTTCGGAAATATTTCAGTATCACCATTAAGAGAAAAAATTAAAAAGGAACTTGGCGAACAATACTTTATTGTAAATAACAAAGCGCAAAGCCTGGAGCATTCGATAGAAGCTTTGCTCCCATTCCTGCAGTATTACAATAAAGAAATAAAAATTACTCCAATAATGGTAACCGCTTCTTCTTTTGAAGAAATGGATGAAGTAAGCAGTAAGCTTGCGGAAATTGTTTCTTCTTATATAAATGAAAACAAATTAAAGCCCGGCAAAGATATTTTCTTTTTGTTTTCCTCGGATGCAAACCATTACGGCAAGGATTTCTCCAACATTCCCTATGGGGAAGATGAAGCTGCCCATCTTAAAGGAACGACAAACGATAAAAGAATTGCCGACACTTATTTTACCGGGAACATCAACAAAGAAAAAATTGAAATGTTTACAAAAGAACTCTGGCCGGATTCATTAAGCAATGAGCCAAAGCCGCTCTGGTGCGGGAGATACTCAATTCCGTTTGGACTTTTAACAACAACAAAAATTATTAAGAATGTAACAGGAAAAGATATTGAAGGAAAAGTTTTAAGATACTCCGACACCTGGACAGAAAAAGTAATTCCATTACAGAATACTAGTTTAGGAATAACTGCACCCTTCTCATTAAAACACTGGGTAGGATTTCTCTCCGCAGCATTTTATTTGAAATAGATTCTTCTCTGCGGCTCTCTGTGCTTTCTCTGTGGCTCTCAGTGTAAGTTTTAAGAGAAGAAAGTTACACAGAGAACCGCAGAGTACCGCGGAGAACCACAGAGGAGAACAATTATTCTCAATACCTTAATCCTACCAATAAAAACCTGTAATATTTTTTTCGTAGTTTTGCGCTATGAAAAATCACGAATTACCACGGCTTGATAAACATATTAAACTTCATAATTATCTTCTTAAGTACTGCCGCTTAAGCAAAGGTGAAATCTGGATAGATAAACAATCCGGTCATAAAATTGGCTGCCTTGATGCTGCTGAACCTAAAGATATTAAGAAGTTAATGGCAAGAAAGAAAGCTTCACTTGCTGTTCATGATCCACCTTATAATCTAGTTATGTTCCAGATTCATGAAGTTAAAAGTTTTATTGACTGGTGCCGCAAATGGATTGAGAACACAAATATTGCACTGGCTGAAGACAGTTCACTTTACATCTGGCTTGGCGCCGATCAGAACAATGGTTTCCAGCCGCTACCTGATTTTATGATTATGATGCGCGACTTTCCTTTTGCAACCAGAAGCTTTATTACAATGCGCAACCAGCGCGGCTACGGCACCCAGAATAACTGGATGGCCGTAAGACAGGAACTTCTTTATTACACAAAAGGAAAACCTGTTTTTAATATTAACGCTGAGTATACGGATATCCCCAAAATTCTGCGCGGTTATTATAAAAAAGTAAACGGGCAGATAACTGAAAACCTTGAGAGAAGCAAATCGGAAAATATTCGCGCCGGAAATGTTTGGGTAGATATTCAACAGGTTTTTTACAGGATGGAAGAAAATGTGAACGGATGCTATGCACAGAAGCCGCTTAAATCTGCAGAGCGAATTATACGTGCAAGCTCAAATGAGAATGATATCGTAATAGATTTCTTCTGCCATTCAGGTTCAACGCTAATTGCCTCTGAATTGAATAAAAGAAAATGCTACACGATTGATTCAGATCCATTGTATTGTGAAATTGCGATAAGACGATTAGAGCATTACAGAAAAACCGGTGAAACAGGCTGGCAGAACAGTAATCCCTTTGAGAAAGAAATTCTAATAGATAAAAAACTTCAAAGGATAATAAATTATTAGAAGGTTAAAATGAAAAGACAACTTATGTACGTGTTGTTGATCTTATCATTTATTTTTGCACCTGCCTGCCAAAACAAAAAAAACGATTTCAAATTGCTTACTAGGGAAATCGCCCGTTACTATTCATCAATAGGAAGCAGAAATTATCAGGTAAGATTATATTTTTATAATGATGATGCTATTCTTATGCCCAATAATACTTCCATAATAAAGGGTAAAAATGAAATTGCAAAATTTCTGGGAGATACTTCTTATGTTTTCAAAGTTAAAGATAGAAGAGCTGTGGATATTTATATGAGCGATGACCTTGCATACATTGTTAATAATTATAAATTTGCTTTCTATCTTAAAGGTGGAGTTGAAGAATGGCAAAGCACTAAAAGTCTGCACGTATGGAAAAAGAATAAATCCGGAGATTGGAAAATTCAGGTTGATATATGGAACAGCAACGAGATAAAAAAGTTTTCCGAATTGTTTTAATTTATTTGAATCAATGCACGGAGGAATCATGAAATTATCCTTTTGTAAAATTTTTCCTGTCCTGCTATTACTTTCATTAAATGTTTTTTGCCAGGATAAATCCATTGAACCTGCTTTGTTAAAAGAAGCCATCAATAAATTCTATATAGCCATTGAAAAAGGAGACACAAAGATACGGCTTGCTCTTTTTGCAGACGATGCTATTATGATGCCGCCAGGTACCGGAATTGTAAGAGGAATAAAAAATATAACTGAAATTGTCCTGGACACAACTTATGTATTCAAAATTAAAGATAAAGAAATTGTTTCTATGGACATCTCAGGGAGTATTGCTTATACTGTGAACACTTATTTTTACACATATCATCTTAAAGGCAGTGAACCTGTTTGGCATAAAACTAAAAACGTTCACATCTGGAAAAAAGATATTGACGGCAACTGGAAATTAAATGTTGATATCTGGAATGCCGCCGAGCAAAATAAATGAACGATATAAATTCAAAGCGGAAACTAAAATGATAAATACCTCAAACGATAAAACAGCCGATAGCTGGATTCATCTTCAGGATCTTTTATTCCAGGATTGCTACGATCCTTCAATCGATCGTTTCCGATCTTCTTTTGTTTACAGAGGATTAAGCGACAATTCCTATGAACTGAAAACAACACTGATTAGACTTGGTGGAAGCTACTACAAGATGGAAAAACATCTTTTGCGAAACTTCCGTAAATATGCCGGACCGGAATCCGTTTCGAAAGATTTAATATGGAACTGGCTTTCGGTAGCACAACATCATGGTTTGCCAACACGGTTGCTTGACTGGACATTTTCTCCTTATGTTGCTTTACACTTTGCAACCGCTAACCGTGAGAAGTTTGACCAGGACGGGGTAATATGGTGCATCAACTATATTAAGATACGTGAATACATGCCTAAGATTTTACAGGATGAAATTGAACAGGAAAAATCTCTTGGCTTTACTGTAGAAATGCTGAATAAGATTTGTCCTAACCTTGATGAATTTGAAAACCTGAAACATGGTGAAGATGATTTTGTAATTTTCTTTGAGCCGCCTTCACTTGATCAGAGAATAGTAAACCAGTTTGCACTTTTTTCCGTGCTTTCTAATTCAACTTTAAATCTCGATACATGGCTTTCGCAAAAGAAAGATTTGTATTACAGGATTATAATTCCCGCTAAGATGAAATGGGAAATACGGGATAAACTTGATCAGGTAAATATCACAGAGCGCGTTATGTTTCCGGGTTTAGATGGATTGGGTGCCTGGCTTAGAAGATGGTATGGCACCAAAGGAACAATAGAATAAAATTTTCAGATACTATCAAGACCATTTATGATTTCCAATTTCTGATTTTTCATATCAGTAAGATTCAATAATTTTGTTTTCAAAGATGAGGATAATATAAAATGATATACAAAAACTTTGCTAAGTCAGAAGAAAAAGTTTCTCTGCTTGGTTTCGGGTGCTGGGGCATTGGTAAATCAATGTGGATTGGCGCAGAAGATGCAGAATCTAAGAAAGCATTACACAAGGCTATTGATGAAGGCATAACTCTTTTTGATAATGCACTCGTTTATGGAAATGGTCATAGCGAAAAATTAGTAGGTGAAGTTGAAAAAGAATCCGGCAAGGAAATATTTGTTGCAAGCAAAATTCCTTCTATGAAATATGAATGGCCTGCTAAGGATTCTTCAACATTAAAAGAATCCTTTACCAAAGAACATATAATAAAATCAACTGAGCAGAGTTTAAGAAATCTAAAGAGAGATTACCTTGACTTACAGCAGTTTCATGTGTGGAATGATAAATGGGCAGAACAGGATGAATGGAAAGAAGGCATATTAAAATTGAAGAGTGAAGGTAAAGTCCGCTTCTTTGGAATTTCAATTAATGACCATCAGCCATGGAATGGAATTGAAGCAGGCAAAACCGGATTGATAGACTGCTACCAGGTTATCTTTAATATTTTTGATCAATCCCCAGCAGATAAACTTTTAAACTTCTGCGAAGAAAATAAAATAAGTATACTCGCACGTGTTCCGTTTGATGAAGGCGGTCTTACTGGAACTATAAATGAGAACACAACTTTTCCTGGTGGTGATTGGCGTAATAATTATTTCCGTGGAGACAGGAAAAAAGAAGTGGCTTTAAGAGTTGAAAAAATAATTGAAGACACCAAAGGTGAAACAGGTTCAGTTGCTGAAGCGGC
>CAZIDB010000261.1:4826-6276 GCA_964537965.1 uncultured Melioribacter sp.
GAAGAGAACAGAAAGAAAATATGCTCTGCATACAAAAGAGATTGGCTGCAGCAAGCCCCGGTTATAATTGTTGTATGCGGCGATCATTCGGCATCCTGGAAAAGATCTGACGGGAAAGACCATTGCGATATTGATATTGCTATAACTGTAGATCATATAACGTTGATGGCAACCGAACAGGGACTTGGCACATGCTGGGTATGCAATTTCGATAAGCAAAAAGTAATTGAGGTCCTTAATCTTCCCGACAATATTGAACCGATGGTTATACTTCCGCTTGGTTATCCTGCTGATGTTGCGGATACAGAAAGACATTCATCCAAAAGAAAACCGATGGAGATGATTCTTCATAAGGAAAAATTTTAATTTATTGAAGGGAGCAAATATTTTAGAATTGATAAGATCATCTGAGCTATTTAATTTCTCCAAGATTCTTTTTTAGAAAATCCAGTGGATCAAAAAAGTATTTATTCAATTCATCTTTTGTCATTGTAAGCCAGCTTGCGCATCCGTAATCATCAAATGATTTTCTTATTTCAAGATGAAGATGATCATAATTGCCGCCCTGTTTTTTAGCTTCAGCACGGGTATACAATCTTGCAAGCTTTGTCTCCTGGTTTACCTCGGTACCATTTTCCACATAAATTTCCTGCAGGTGTTTGTACGAAGAAAAGACAAATGTACTATCCGGCAGTTTATGTTTTATTACTATCGTCTTATGCGGATGCCCAAGATGAATAGAACAAACAACCCCGTCTGCAATTGGATAAACATAATTATAGTTTTCCAGTTTTGATGGAATAATATCTATTGCAGTATGAATATGCCCTTTTAAATATGTATCTCTTTTTGCTCCGAATGTACTAATGATTTTAATAGTTTTTAATTTATATCGATCAGTTGTTTTGAAGGGCACCTTCCAGCTTTTAACTACCTCTTCAGGATTATTATCTGAATATGCGGGTTCAAACCTTAACCGCGTTCTTTCAATATAACTCTGCGGTTTGTCTTTAATCTGAAAGAGATTAAACAGGATTAAAAGAATTACTATGAAGTTACTCATAAAATATTTTTCGAGTTTACAGGTTTATTTCTTTAACGAAATTCTCATTTTCATAAAAACGCACATGCTTGAAATCCGCTTCAAGTGTTATAATTAAAGGAATTGCTGCAGTCCAGGTCATGTTCGCTGAAATCAGTTCAGATTTATACTTAACCAATAGAACGTTATTTAAAAGACCAATGCTTTCAACGCTTAGCTTGTAGTAGTCGTTTCCAAATTTTACCAATGAAACAATTTTCTTTGCCACAAAATCTTCTTCCGGTATTGTGGTTGATGTATCGGTAAAATTTATATGGAAATAAAGTGAATCAAATCCCTCCCTTGTATCAGTAAAATAATAAAATGTCGTATCGCTGTCAGCTCTCTGTCCTTTATAAGAGTAGTTTC
>CAZIDB010000262.1:0-6261 GCA_964537965.1 uncultured Melioribacter sp.
CCGACACCTACACCAATAGTCGTATAATCACCACTTCCATAATTTCTAATATTGTATCTTAGAAATGGTTCAACCGCTACGCTTGATGATAGAAATATTTCCGAACCAATTGTAGCATTAAATATTCTGCTTTCAGATTTATTGTCACCGCTTAATTGGTTAGTCGAATAAATAAATCCCAATTCAACAAATGGGAAAAATTTTCCCGCATCAAAATAATAACGAATGGTTGGACCGATGGAATAATTTCTACCATAATATTTATAGGTTTGGGCATCATAATATGGTGTTGCTTTAACATCCTCCTTATTTTCATAGTAAATAAAACCAATTGTTCCGCCAACCTCAAGGTTATCCGTTATCAGATAAGCAAGAGATGGACTAAAAGAAAAACGCGTACTTGATTCATCATAACGATCTGTCTCTGAACTACCGGTAGAAAAGGTAATACTGCCGCCGAGCTTATACATTCCATGCATAATCTTACCCTGGGCAAAGTAATTGGAAGAGACAAACAAAGAAATCAGAACAATGAAAATTACAGATAGTTTTTTCATGGCAAGATCCCCTTATTTAGTTTTAAAAGAAATGCACAGATGAAAAATCATGGAATTAAAAATAAGAGTCAAGAATAAAATACATATACAAAGCGGTAAACTTATTCCGTATTCAACACGAAGTAAATTCATCTGCATTTTTATTTTCGGTATTATTTCTATTTGACCTTAATGCATTTACTAAAGTATCTTTGTAAAAAAGATAACAACAATAAAGCGGATACAGAATGAAACCTCGCAGAATCTTATTCATTTTAATTGCTTTAACCGGCAGTATTTTATTTTCCAATTGTGCTACTTCAATGCAAACGGAATCCTTAAGGATTAATCCCGATACTGTAAAATCAAGTATGCTTGATATGGGCAAGATGTGGACGTTTGATAATCCACCCGTTGGGTATTTTGAAAAAGAATATGATTTTAAACCAACAAAAGAATGGCTAGATAAGGCGAGAACTTCTGCTTTAAGGTTCGGTGGCGGCTGTACTGCATCTTTCGTTTCGGAAGACGGGTTAATAATGACTAACCATCATTGCGGGCGTGGTGATATGCTGCGAGTACAGAAAGAGAACGAGGATTTATTCCGCGATGGTTTTGTTGCTAATACTCCTGAAGAAGAAAGACTTGTACCGGATTTGTTTGTTGAGCAGTTAATGCTTATTGAAGATGTAACGGATGAAATTAATGCTGCTATTGAGAAAGGAACAGATGATGTTCAGAAAGTTGAGTTAAAAAAATTAAAGATGACCGAGCTGGAAAAATCATTTTCGCAGAAGACCGGTTTGCAGTGTGTAATTACACCGCTATACAACGGAGGGAAATATTCACTGTACGGTTATAAAAGATACAACAACATAAAACTTGTAATGGCGCCTGAGTTTAATATTGCCTCCACAGGATGGGATTATGATAACTTCACTTACCCCAGATATGAACTTGATTTCATGTTCTTCCGCGCTTATGACGACAGCGGCAGACCTGCCAAGACAAAGGATTATTTTAAATTTAATACTGAAGGTGCTGAAGAAGGCGAATTAATTTTCGTGGTGGGCAACCCCGGCAGAACCGGCAGACTTCAGACAATGGCACAGCTTGAATATAAACGTGACTACCAGTACCCAATGCTTGCCGGCTTGCTTAAAAATATTTATTCAGTATACTTTGAGTTGTTTAACAAATATCCCCAGAGAGAATCTGAACTTCTCAATATGCTTATGTCGGTTGGTAATTCTAAAAAAGTTTATGAGGGCACCCTGATTGAACTTAACAACGATTACCTGATTGCTAAGAAAAAAGATTTTGAAAAAACTTTCAGGCAGAAGGTAAATGAAAATCCTAAGCTCACTTCTAAATACGGAGAGATCTGGGATGAAATTTCCGACTCAAGAAATGAAATGAAGAAAATTGTTCATGAACTAGAGGCCTACAATGTAAGCTCATTCAGGTCATCAATATACTTTATACTTGCCTCACGAATAATAAAACTTGCCGAGCAGATGAAACTTCCGGAAAGCCAGAGAGAAACCAGGTTTAAAGGAAATATAGATTCGCTTGCAAACATATTATTCCCGAATAAGTTTGATACTGAACTTAACACAAAATTGTTAGCTGTATATCTTAAGCATATCAGGTTAAATCTTGGCAGTGATAACAATCTTGTGAAGGAGCTTACCGGCGGCCGTAATGATAATGATGCTGTTGAATATATACTTGGTAAATCCCGGCTTACTTCAAAGGATAAATTAACGGCATTTGTAAAAGAAGGTCCTGACGCAATTTTAACTTCAGATGATCCTTTCATAAAATATGTTTTAAATACAAGGGACAAGCTTACTGAACTTCAGAATAAAGCTAATGAATTAAATTCCGGAGAGCAGTTAAATAACCAACTTCTTGGAGAAGCTTTGTTTGATGTATTCGGGCAATCGATGCCGCCTGATGCAACATTTACCTTAAGAATTTCCGATGGTGTAATTAAAGGTTATGAATACAATGGAACACTTGCCCCTGCTAAGACAACATATTACGGAATGTATGACAGGTATTTTTCCTTTAACGGGAAATACCCCTGGACGTTACCAAAGCGCTGGCAAAAACCTGATCAGGAATTGAATCTTGAATACCCTCTTAACTTTGCCTCAACAAATGATATTATCGGTGGTAATTCAGGCAGTGCCGCAATAAATAAGAATCTTGAGGTAATCGGGCTGGTATTCGATGGTAATATGGAAAGCCATGCGGGTGATTTCATTTTTGATCCTGCAAACAACCGGACAGTAGCAATTGACAGTAAAGGTTTGCTCGAAGCAATATCTGATGTTTATAAAGCGAAAAGATTAAAGGGAGAACTTATGAAAGGAAAGATTGAATAATTTTTTTCAGACTCCTGAAGTAAATTATTTTTTATTTAACAAGGCCTCAAATTCTCGGAGGGATATATTCAATTGTTTTAATATACTCCTGAATGTTCCGTAAGGTATTTCTTTTTTATTCATTGGTAAAATAACGACGCTACCGGATTCATTTTTGAATTTACCATGAGAACCTTTCTGTGCTCTGTGGTAAAAACCAATCCTTGCTAAAACTAATTCAATCTCTTTTGATGAATAGAGTTTAGGCATTAATATTATCTCTGCCTAAAATAACAGATTTTATTTCCGGTAACTGAAAGTTTTCCCCTTCATAATATAATTCAACAGCTTCTTTAAGATTATCAATTGCTTCCTGCAATGTTTCTCCGAAAGAGGAAACTTCGACATTCAGACATCTGGCAACATAATATTTCTCTTCCTGCCATACCACATAATTAATCTCTTTCATTTATATCCTCATAATATTTTTTAGCTTATTAAAAGAAATACTGCAATTGAAAATTGACCGTTGTATACCGGGCAGTTGTGTTCGTAAATGTGGTTCCGTATTCAACGCCAAGACCGGAGGCAAATCCGGATTTTTCACCGTACCGGAAATCCAATCCAATTAAAAGCGAAAACATCACTCCGATATCATTCGCATTAACGTCGCTATATGTTCTGTCATTTAGATACAGCGGGCCGAGTGATTCTTCTAAGTATCCTATTTTACCAAGCGGTTGTTTCAGAATACCGCAAATGTAAACTCCTTTAATAAAAGGATAATATTTACCGCGCAATCCCTGTGGTAAAAAAGCTTCGAACCTGCGGGCATAAAGTAAACCCAAACGTAATGGAATACCCTGCGTAACGGTTGGCAGAACATCAACAAATAATTCTGCGGCCACACTTGTTTGCGAAGGCAGGTTACCGCTAATTGTACCAGGCCCTAATTTTAAACCAACACTAATTTCATCAATCTGAGGAAATACAGATGGACTAATAAATAACAGTATTAAAACAAGGAAAATTTTTTTAGACATTATCTTCTTCCGGAATAACTATCCATAGAATAATATAAACAAGTATACCGGGAAATGCTGCGCTAACCAAAGATAAAATTACATATCCTACTCTTACAATAGTGGGATCTATCCCGAGGTACTCTCCTATTCCTCCGCAAACACCAGCAATCATTTTATTTTTGGAACGTCTTAGTTTTTTCATTATTCCTCCGTTACCTTAAGAATTAATTAAAATGAACTTTAAGGAAATGTTTTTCCGATGATTAATTTACCGTTGCTAAGATAAGCAATCAAGCTATTTTTTTAAAAGATTATTGCGTGTAATTTTTCATTTCACTATACTTCTTTCAAATGTGAAAAGAACTTTGGAGTATTTTTGGCAGTAATAACAATTGACTTAACAAGTATAAGCGTTACGAGTGCAGTTATCAGTATGGCAGGCAAGGTAATGAAGAAGGAATCTCTTTCAATTGAAGGAAAGCAAGGCGAACAAGTTAGTTTACTTATACAGAGCCAGATAAAAAAATTACTTTCTCTATTTGAAAATGAGCCAATTCAAATTAAAGCTGTCGGTGTTTCTGTTCCGGGAATTTGTTATTCAAAAACAGGATTGGTATGGGCACCTAACATTCCTGGTTGGGATAGTTATCCTTTGCTGCAGGATATAAGTTACTTGCTGCGCGGAAAAAATATACGTATTAAAATTGATAACAACCGTACCTGCTGCATTCTTGGCGAACACTGGCAGGGTGCGGCAAAAGAAACAAAGAATGCCGTTTATCTTGCAGTCGGAAGCGGTATAGGGGCAGGCATTTTAATCGATGGAAAAATTCTTCATGGTTTTAATGATGCCGTTGGTGCAATCGGCTGGTTTGCAGTTGACAGAAGTTATAAAGAATCTTACGGTGAAAAAGGCTGCCTTGAATCATTAGCCTCCGGTAAAGGAATTATTTCAAGAGTTAAAGAAGCGTTGAATATAACTGATGATTACTCGGGGTACTTTAAGGATATAAAAATTCAAAATCTTGTTATTGGAGATGTGTTTGATGCATACAAACAAAAAGATCCGATTGCGCAAAAAATAATAAGAGAGTCAGTTGAACTTTGGGGAATTACTGCGGCAAACATTATAAGTGCGTTCAACCCGGAAATATTAATTTTTGGCGGCGGTGTTTTTGGCCCCGGAATATTTTTTATTGATGAAATAAAAAGCGAAGCTAAAAAGTGGGCGCAGCCGCTTAGTATTGATAAAGTAAAATTCTCGCCCTCACAACTTGGAAATAATGCCGGACTGTTTGGCGCCGGTCATCTTGCATTAGGCAGATTTTAATTTACCGGTTTTAATTGAATAGCTTTTCCCCAAATGAGTCTGGGATCAATCGCTTAATCATATCTGAACCAATAAAACAAATTGTTCTGATAAAACTTTCCTTGTAAAAGTCAATCTTTTTTTTTAAGATTTTTTTCCTCTTGCAATGCTCTTTCCCTTAATCTAAGTTGAGGATGTAATTTAACAATAAAAACAATTCAGAGTTTTTATGTACGTAATCGGATTAGACCTTGGCGGGACAAAACTTTCCGGAGCAATTTTTAAAGAAGACGGCACAATTGTTAAACAGGATTTTCTTCCTCTTGAAAAAAGGCAGGGAAAGGAAGTTGGTGATCTTATAAATAAACTTGTACAAGATTTCCTTTCTTATTCTGACGAGAATAAAATTGCAGTATCTTCTATCGGTATTTGTGTTCCCGGTATTGCTTACAGGAATGGAAATGTCTGGGCACCTAATATTCCGGGTTGGGATAATTATCCATTGCTTGAAGAAATAAATTCAGTTGTAAAAGAAAAAAATATAAAAGTAAAAATAGACAGCGACCGCGCTTGTTATATACTTGGAGAGGTATGGCAGGGTTCTGCAAAAGGTTGTAAAGACGCTATCTTTCTTGCAGTAGGAACTGGAATTGGCGCAGGAATTCTGATAGATGGAAAGGTAATGCGCGGTTCAAATGATATTGCCGGAGCAATAGGGTGGCTTGCACTTGACCGGCCTTTTGAACAAAAATATGTAAGCTGCGGCTGTTTTGAATATCACGCTTCGGGAGAAGGGCTGGCAAAAGTTGCAAAAGAACTGGCAGCACAAAATCCAAAAGGAATTTTATCATCGAAAAATATTGATGAACTGACTGCGCGTGATGTGTTTAGTGCGTATGAAGAGAATGATAAAAACGCGATAGACACAATCAACCAGGCAATTGAATTCTGGGGAATGACGGTTGCCAATTTAGTAAGTCTGTTCAACCCGGAAAAAATAATTTTTGGCGGCGGAGTGT
>CAZIDB010000263.1:0-6230 GCA_964537965.1 uncultured Melioribacter sp.
TTAAATGATTGGACAAATCCTTATTGATATTTTTCAGTTCTATCCTTGCTCATTTCGATAGACAATTGATTATATTGAGAAAAAATTTTAAGGAACATATGAAAAAGTTAACTCTACTTTTGTCAATCCTAATAAATATTGCTTTATTTTCACAGGGAGGCAACTCCTTTTTTAGTGTTAAAGGTAATAAAATCGTTTCGCCAGAAGGTGAAGCTATATTTCTGAAGGGGATAAATCTTGGAAATTGGTTAGTTCCGGAAGGATATATGTTTAAGTTTGATAAAGCAACTTCCGGAAGATTAATTAATTCTGTTTTCTCGGAATTACTTGGACCAGACGAAGCAATGAAATTCTGGTCGAAATTCAGGGAAAATTATATTACTTATGATGATATTAAATATATAAAGTCACTCGGAATGAACTCAATTCGTCTTCCATTTGATTTTCGATTATTCACACCTGAAGAATACCCGGAAGTCTGGTTAGATACTGGATTCAAAATATTTGATAAAATAATTTCATGGTGTAAAAAAGAAAACATTTACCTTATTCTTGATATGCATTGCACACCAGGTGGACAAACCGGCGATAATATTGATAATAGCTGGGGATATCCGTACTTGTTTGAAAGCGTAAAAAGTCAAAACCGATTGATTGAAATCTGGAGAAAGATAGCTGAGCGTTACAAAGATGAATCTGTAATTATTGGTTACGATTTTATGAATGAACCGATTGCTACTTACTTTGACGCTGATAAATTAAATCCCTATCTGGAACCATTGTACATTAAAATTACAAATGAAGTTAGAAAAGTAGATAAGAATCATATAATCTTTCCTGGTGGAGCTCAATGGAATACAAATTTTAATATATTTGGACAGCCATTCGATGATAAGCTGGTTTATAATTTTCACAAGTATTGGTGCGATACTACTCAGGAAAACATACAGGAATATCTTGACTTCAGAGACAAATATAATGTTCCTTTATGGATGAGCGAATCCGGTGAGAATACAGATGAGTGGGTTGCGGGTTGGCGCAGAATGATGGAGAAAAATGATATTAGCTGGTGTTTTTGGCCTTACAAAAAAATGGATGCTAAAAGTTGCATTGTTCAGTTTGACAAACCGGAAGGTTATGATTTGATAATTGAATATGCTAATGCATCAAGAAATTCATTTGCTGATATTCGTAAACTAAGACCAGACACTGAGAAGGTAAAAAAAGCATTAGACAAATTCCTGGAAAATAGTCTATTCAGGAATTGCAAACCAAATGAAGGATATATAAAAGCTTTAGGGCTATAAAAACGAAAAGTTAACCAATGAAGCTCTGTTTTATTTTTTTAGGAAGTTTTTCCACAACAAGCTGATAAGAGTGATCAATCATCTGATAAACTTCTTTATCCGGAATTGAATTATATACGGCAACTGTATTCCAGTGCACTTTATTCATATGATATCCAGGTTGAACGGATTCATATTTTTCCCGTAATTCAATTGCTTTTTCAGGATCACATTTCAGATTTATGTAAAACGGAAAATCATCAAGCCCGGTTAATGCAAACATCTTTCCGGCTACTTTATAAACTAATGTGTCTTCTCCAAATGGGAATTCTTCGGTAACACCCATTTTGCCAAGACAATATTTTCTGAATGATTCTAAATCCATTTAGACATATTTGATTTTCAAATTAAGTAATAACGACTACTAACCTTTTTTTAATGATAGATTAAATAGTATTTCCTTCAGTTTCATCCTCATCTTCCCAATCATATTTTTTTTGCGGATCCCATTTCCTAAAAATTATTGCACAAACAACTCCTGTTAATCCTCCGAATAAATGTGCTTCCCAGGAAAGTCTTAAGTCTGCCGGCAGTACACCCCAGACCATTCCACCGTACAAGAAAACGAAAAGTAAAGCTAACGCAATTGAGCGTGTATCTCTTCTTATAACTCCGCTAAAAAATAAGAATGAAGCAAATCCGTAAACCAAACCACTTGCACCAACATGATAAGCTTCTCTACCAAATAGCCAGATAAGCAACCCCGATACAAAATAGACTATTGGAAATACAAATCCGGCAGAGCGCGGGTAGAAATATGCAATGCTAATTCCGAAAAGAAAAAGCGGGACAGTATTGGAAATCAGATGACTGAAACCTGAATGAATAAACGGAGTAAAAAGTATTCCGAATAAACTATTTACATTCCTTGGATAGATTCCATAATCTGTTAAAGAAAATGACAGGCAATGCTCGCTGATTTTTATTGCCCAACAGCTTAATATAAATATGCAAACAATAATTACTTTAGCGTTAAGGTTTATTTTCTTCATCTGCTGTTCTTGAATTCACTTGTAATATAAAGCAAAAAAGATTTCTTTACTAAGAAATTTTTCAGTTTAAATTATTCCAATATTTTTTTTGATTAAATGCCGGAGCAATTCTATATTAGTTCGAAACATTTTCCATTTTAACATTTGGATTTAATTATGAGAAAAGAATTATCCGCCACAGTTTTTATTTTATCTTGTATACTGTTTTACGTAGGCTGCTCATCATCAACAGTAATAAAAAAAGAAGAAACTCAACAGAGGCAAATTGATAAAGAAGAAATTGTTAAACCAACATTAGAGGAAACAATTGCAAATTTTGAAACAGCCGTAAAGGATAAAACAATTCCTTTCAGTTTTCCGGCAAGAACAAAAGTTGATACAATCATTGTAACTGATTCGTCCAGGATAATCAGAATAAAATTCAGCAAGGATTTATCTTACCTCCCTTTCAGAGTGGAAAATGTTAAACAAGTTTATGACGTTGTAAAAAATTACTTCGGAATTGACTATGAGAATTACAAATTCGAAATCATTACACTTGATAAACCAATTGAAGAATTAATCCCAAACTACTTTCAATCAAATAAAGAAAAAGTTGATAAATCCAAATTACCTAACAGGAATATCTCCGATAGAATTCCAGTAGTAAGCAACATTACGAAGCCGTATTCAATTAAAAATGGATTACAGAACAATAATATAATTTTATGGAATAGCCATGGATGGTACTATTCGGTAGATGAAGACAGATGGTTATGGCAAAGGCCAAGATTATTCCAGTCTGTAGAAGATTTGATCCCCACTTCATTTGTTTTGCCATATATTTTACCAATGCTTGAAAATGCAGGTGCAAACATTTTTTTACCAAGAGAACGAGACACACAAACCAATGAAGTTGTTGTTGATAATGATACTCCGGCAGACAATAAAATAAAATCAAAATACCAGGAAGAAAATTTAGACGGAAAGCATAAATGGAATAACTTTTCTTCAAAAGGATTTGCATATGGAAATCCACCTTACGCTGAGGGATATAATCCATTTGAAAAAGGAACAAGCAGTTATACAACCGTATCCAAAACAGTAACTGCACAGGTTAGCTGGCAGCCGGATATTCCTGAAACGGGGTATTATGCAGTTTATGTTTCTTACAATGCATCGGCACAGAATGTATCTGATGCACATTATACAGTTTATCATACCGGTGGTAAAACAGAATTTCATGTAAACCAAAAAATTGGCGGAAATACATGGGTATACCTTGGTACATTCAAATTTAAAAATGGTATTAGCCCAACGCAGGCTTGTGTAATACTTGATAATGTTTCTAATGAAGACGGGAGCAAAATTATAAGCGCTGATGCAGTACGCTTTGGCGGTGGAATGGGTTTGGTGAGCAGAAATGGCTCAACAAGCGGACGACCAAAATTTCTTGAAGGTGCAAGATATTATTTGCAGTATGCCGGTATGCCGGATACTTTGGTGTTCAGTCTGAACAAAAATAAGAATGATTATAACGATGATTTCATGTGCAGAGCTGAATATGGGAATTATTTGTACGGAGCACCATTTGGACCCAATAAAGACAGGGCTCAGAGAGGACTTGGAATTCCGATTGATCTTTCTCTTGCTTTTCATACTGATGCGGGAATCACAAGAAATGATTCTGTTGTTGGAACACTTTCTATCTACACAATCAAAGATGATAAAGGAGCAAATGAATTTCCTGATAGTTCATCAAGATGGGCTAACAGGGATTTTGCAGACATTTTGCAAACACAAATAGTCGAGGATCTTAAAGCTAAATATGATACTTCATGGGTTAGAAGACAATTAATGGAAGCTGATTATAGTGAATCACGCAGGCCAAATATTCCATCAGCTTTACTCGAATTACTTTCGCATCAGAATTTTCTTGATATGAAATTTGTTCTGGATCCGCGTTTCAGGTTTGATGTTTCAAGAGCAATTTATAAATCGATGTTAAAATTTTTATCCGCTCAGTATAATTTCGAATACACAGTTCAGCCTTTACCTGTTGATCATTTCCAGGCATTGATAGATAATAAAGGTGGAGTAAATCTTAAATGGCAACCAGTAAATGACAAACTTGAACCAACAGCAGTTGCACAAAAATATGTTGTCTACACAAGATTGGATGACAACGATTTTGATAATGGAGTCTTAGTTGATAAACCGGAATATTTTCTAAGCAGTCTTAAACCGGGAAAGATTTACAGCTTTAAGATTACGGCTGTTAATGATGGTGGTGAGAGCTTTCCTTCGGAAATTTTATCTGTATGTTGGATGAACAATAAAAAGGAACCTGTTCTTATTGTGAACGGATTTGACAGAATCTGCGGACCATCTTCTGTTGATACTAAGGATTTTGCCGGCTTCACAAATTTTCTTGATGCGGGTGTTCCGGATAAATATGATATCAACTTTATAGGTTTGCAAAAAGATTTCAATCCCAACTCAAAATTTATTACAAATGATTCACCCGGTTGGGGCGCAAGCTACGCAGATGATGAAACCCAGATTTTTGCAGGCAATACTTTTGATTATCCTTACGTTCATGGCAAATCATTTAAGAATAATAATTACTCATATTCGTCTTCAAGTGATGAAGCTGTCTGGGAAAACCAGATTAACATTTCCCAGTTTAAATTAGTTGATTTAATACTTGGAGAAGAGAAAGAAACTTCCTGGCAAAAACCAACCGGAGATTTGATTAACGGAAAACAATTCAAAACCTTCCCAAAAGAATTACAATCTGTTCTTAAGGATTATACTTCCAAAGGTGGAAATCTTTTTATATCAGGTGCATATATTGCAACAGACTTATTTACCGGCAGGGACAGTATGGATATTGCCTTTGCAAAGGATGTGTTGAAGATAAACTTCGGCGCTGATCATGCTTCAAAAATTGGTAAAGTTGTTTCCACCGGAAATGATTTCATCGGGAAGAATATGACATTTCTTTTTAACACGGAATTGAAAAAAGATATTTATGCCGTTGAAGCTCCGGACGGAATTCTTTCTGCTAACGGAAGCAAAATAATTCTGAGATACTTTGAAAATAAATGTCCTGCTGCCACTGCTTATAAAAAAGATTATGGAGTAATTGTATTCGGATTTCCGTTTGAGACGATCAACACGCAGGAAATTAAAGATGTTGTATTGAAGAACATTCTGCAATACTTTGGAATGTAAGTTTTAAGAAATTAAAAGTGTCAGTCATACTGAGCGGATTTATCAGCTAAACCTGAGGCTTATAAATTTGGCTGAGTCGAAGTTATTCATTTATTCATGGGGCATACTGAGCGAAGTCGAAGTATGACCACTTGTATTTAAGGATTTAATAAAGCCGAAATAAATTCGCAGTATGAACGATTTGCTAACTTAGCCTTGGTAAAATATAGGTTTATTCCGTGTTATCATTTAATTTTTCTGGCACCCGGATTGTTTTTCCTTAGAAAATTCAGGGAACCTAAAATGAAAAAATTTTACGCTGGTTTCTTTCTTTACCTTTTGTTTTCTGCATTACTCTATCCTCAAATCAATTCAGTTTCTGAAGTAACAGATTTCAAGTTAAGCAACGACAACTCCCCTTCAACAATTATACAAAACAGTCCAAAATTATTTTTTGATGGTAACAAACGATTTTTAATAACCTGGAAAGACTACAGGAACGGTGAAGAAAATACTTATGCTCAATGGTTCGATTCGTTAGGAAATAAAATTGGTGATAATTTTAAAATCACGGCAAATACTCAAATAGCATTTATAAATGACGGATCATTTATAAATACTTATGAATACGGTTATTCTTCAGGAATTGACGCATTCTTTGTTAATCTTTACGGTGTGATTTATAGATATCCAAATC
>CAZIDB010000264.1:0-6195 GCA_964537965.1 uncultured Melioribacter sp.
GCTCTACCAACTGATCTATTCCCGCATTTGATTCTGAACTTTATTAAAGAACTGTTTCAAATATACAATCGTAATCTAATTTTTGCAAATAATCTTTAGAAATTCTCTACTTTCTTGCACCATGAATACAACCTCTGAACGGAACAGACGGCTGAACAGAGATAAAAGCTTCGGGATCAATACTCTCAATAAGTTTAATCACCTCCTTCTGCTTTTTGCGTGGGATCACTATCATCAAAATTGAAACTCCTCCAACAGCTCCTTCACCCGGAATAATTGTAACTCCATGTTTAGCAATTCTTAATGCATTTGCTATTTTATCCGAAAAGTGCATTGAAATTATATTTAACTGAGTAAATCCTAAACCAATTCTTTGCTCAATCGAAATACCAAATATATTGCCAATTGCAAAACCAGTCGCATATCCAAAAAGATTAACAATGTTTTCCATATGCTGCACAATATATCTCATTGCAAATATCCAGATTAAAACCTCAAAAAATCCTGCCAGGGCAGCCCAATACTTTCTGCCCTGAGAAACCAATATTATTCTTACTGTACCTATGGTAACATCACAGATTCTCATTAACATTATTAAAAGAGCACTAAAAATTATTTCAGCCATAATAATTCCCAATGATTTAGTTTTTCTGAAGTTTTAATTTGAGTCAAATAAAAGTTAAATTTCAAATGAGAAAATAATAATAATAAACTAAATATGTACGAGTCAGAAAGAAAAGTTCTTATAAATAAAATCAGAACTAAAGGTATAACCAACGAAAATGTTTTAGCTGCGATGTCAGATATTGAAAGACATTTATTCGTCCCGGATGCAATAGTTTCAAATGCATATAAAGATGTTGCTTTGCCAATTGGGTTTAATCAAACAATTTCCCAACCTTTTACTGTTGCTTTTATGACTGAGGCTCTTAAAGTTAAAGAAGGAAATAAAATTCTTGAAATTGGTACCGGATCCGGTTATCAGGCAGCTATATTAGAGAAAATGGGTGCCAGGGTTTTTACAATTGAACGTCAACCTGATATATTTTTACGAACTCAAAAACTATTTGACAAACTTAATATAAGAGTTGTTTGCCGTTTAGGAGATGGAACAATTGGATGGAATGATTATGCTCCGTTCGATGGAATAATTGTTACTGCCGGTAGCCCTACTATTCCTGAAAACCTGAAAAAGCAATTAGCTATCGGGGGTAGATTAGTAATACCGGTGGGGGACAGACATTCTCAAGTACTCAAAATACTAATCAAAACAAGTGAAGATACTTTCAGAGAAGAGAACATTCCTCATTTTGCATTCGTGCCTTTAATTGGAAGAGAAGGTTGGAAAGAAAGGTAATTATAATAGTTGGGCCAACCGGTTCCGGTAAAACAAAACTTAGTCTTTTATTAGCTGCAAAGTTAAACACGGAAATTATTTCTGCAGACAGCAGGCAAATTTATAAACTGCTAAATATTGGTACTGCAAAACCAATTGAAGCAGAATTAAAATCCTGCAAACATTACTGTATAGATTTGGTTTTACCTGACCAGGAATACAATGTGAGTAAGTTTGAAAATGATGCTTTGAAAATTATTAATGGTATGCAGGATAGAAGCAAAATACCTGTAGTTGTTGGCGGTTCCGGGCTTTACATAAAAGCACTCATAGATGGTATTTTCAATACTGTTGATACCGATGAAGATTACCGTGTTTATTTGAAAAAGTTAATTGATGAAAAAGGAAAAGAATATCTTTATAATCTTTTAATGGAAAAAGATCCGGTTAGCGCAGAAAAAATGTTACCTCAAAACTGGAAAAGAATAATTCGCTGCCTTGAAGTTATTCATCTTACGGGAGAGCCAATCTGGAAGCATCAGCAGGATTATGCAAGGCAAGATGAACTTGAATTCATTCAATTTGGTTTAAACTGGGAAAGACAACAACTCTATAACAGAATAAACTACCGCGTTGATAAAATGATAGAGAACGGTTTGGTTGATGAGGTTGAATCTCTTTTAAATCTTGGATATAATAAAAATCTGAACTCCCTTAATACGGTTGGATATAAAGAAATAATCAGCTATTTAAGTGATGAAATTTCTCTTGGCAGAGCGGTAGAACTTATTAAAAGAAATACAAGGCATTACGCTAAAAGGCAGTTAACCTGGTTTAGAAAAGATGATAGAATTAAGTGGCTGGATATAGAAGCTGAATCAGATTTGGATATTTTAACTGAAAAAATTCTGAAGATCTTATAAAGGAAATACTAACATTGTGGTAAAAGTTAAAAGTTTTAGCCCAGATATTTTTATACTGAAACTGAAATTTTGAATATATTTGTAAACTAAAAAAAATTTTGAGGAATTATGTACGAATTTGAAGCTAAGGAATTAGTTGATTATCAGAATAGAGTGAATAACCTAAGAGGTTATCTTTAAATTAGATGCCAAGGAAGAACGCATAAAAGAACTTTCACAAAAGACTGAAGATTCTGGCTTTTGGAATGACCAGCAAACCGCACAAAAAATTCTACAGGAAATAAAATCATTACAATACTGGGTAGACCTTTGGAATGAATTGAAAAACAAGAAAGATTCATTGCATGAAATTATTGAGTTAGCCCAGATGGAAAATGATGAATCATTTCTTAGCGATATTCAAAGCGAATTAATTTCTTTAAAAGATTCTATTGAGAATCTTGAATTTAAAAGTATGCTTAGCGGTAAAGATGATAATAAAAATTGTATTCTTACAATTCATTCAGGTGCAGGCGGAACAGAAGCCCAGGACTGGGCTGATATGCTGCTAAGAATGTATTTACGCTGGGGTGAACAAAATAATTTCAAAATGACTTTGATTGATATGCTGGAAGGTGATGGCGCAGGAATTAAAAGCGCAGTAGTTGAAGTTGAAGGTGAATATGCTTTCGGTTACATGAAAGCTGAGAATGGAGTTCATCGCCTTGTTCGTATCTCTCCGTTTGATGCTAACAAGAGAAGACATACTTCGTTCGCTTCTGTTTTTGTTATACCTGAAATTGATGATACGATTGAGATTGATATAAATCCTGCTGACCTAAGGATTGATACTTACCGTTCCGGTGGTAAAGGCGGGCAGAACGTTAATAAAGTTGAAACTGCAGTTCGTATTACACATATTCCTTCGGGAATTGTTGCTGCCTGCCAAAGTGAAAGATCTCAACTTCAGAACAGGACAAATGCAATGAAGTTGCTTAAATCAAAACTATACCAGGTGGAAAGAGAAAGGCAAACTGCAGAAATGGATGAAATAGAAAAATCCAAGCTGAAAATAGAATGGGGAAGCCAGATTCGCTCTTATGTCTTTCATCCTTACAATATGGTTAAAGACCACAGGACAGATGTAGAGACTTCTGATACCCAGGGTGTAATGGATGGAGATATTGATAAATTTATAAAAGCATTTTTATTAAAATTCGGGCACAGCTAAAATGAAAACTCAAACTGAATATCTATGGTTCAATACAAAAAATCATCGGGAGTATATTAACATTACCGGTGAAGTAGAAAAGATTTTGCATAAAAGCGGAATAAATGAAGGAATGGTTTTGGTCTCTGCCATGCATATAACTGCAGGAGTTTATGTGAATGATGCAGAACAGGGTTTGATTCAGGATATTGATGAATGGCTTGAAAAACTTGCGCCGTTTAATCCAAACTATCGTCATCATAGAACAGGTGAGGATAATGGTGATTCTCATTTGAAAAGTTTATTAATACATCATGAAGTGATTGTTCCTGTTACTAACGGAAAGCTTGATTTAGGTCCCTGGCAGCAAATATACTATGCTGAGTTTGACGGGCAAAGAAGGAAAAGACTTATTGTTAAAGTCATGGGTGAATGAAAGTACAGGCAATTAATTATTAGTCAATAGTAATTGAAAGTGAAAATGAAAGGTAAGAACAAAAGCAGGGCAGGAAAGAATGATGATTTTTTTGATAAAGTTTATAAGGTAGTTGCAAAAATTCCTTACGGTAAAGTAACCACTTACGGGGCAATAGCTGAAGTTTGCGGTACAAAATCTTCCGCCAGAACAGTGGGATGGGCATTGAACGGGGCAAAGAACTCAAACCTGCCTTGTCATCGTGTAGTGAACAGGTTTGGGGCATTAACGGGTAAGATTCATTTCGGAAGTCCGGATATCATGGAAGAACTCCTTCTATCTGAAGGAGTAGAATTTGATGATGACAGATGTGTTGTCATGGAAAAATATTTCTGGAAACCTAAGCCGTTTAAGTCGTATAAAAAAAGAACTGCCTAATATTCTGAATCAATATCTTTCAACAGTAAGATTAGAAACATCTGCTCTTAAATCTAACAAAACCTTTTTAGGTGCGTTCTCAAAGTTTTCTGTCTTATAATTCTGTTTATCAATTTTATCAAATCCTTTAAAATTTTTCTTAGTCAACTCTGTGCTTGCCATAATTTCACAACCTACAGTTCTTGGAATTAATACAATCAGTTTAGATACACCGCCTTCAAACCTAAGTTTGGTTTTATCATTTTTATCTCCAAGTTTAACTCTGACAGATGAAACTCCGGTTTTGAATGTCAGGCTCTCAACATTATACTCACGTAAATCAAGGTCAACCTTTTCAACTCCAATTTCATATTCCATCGTCCAGATTGGTTTAGGATTTAATTTTATGTCAATTGAATTTTTTGTAAAGCCACGGTTGAACCGAAAATGTTTATCCTGGTATTCAAGATAAATATCCGCACTTCCGTCTGTTATATTATGATCGATAAGGTAATTGCCGAAACTTCCTTTTGTTTTAACATCATAAAGCTGAGATGTTGTATCCTTAAGGCGAAGGTACCCAACACCTGCTTCAACGTAAAGATTTGCTTTTTTAACTGAGTCATTAAATGGTTCCTGGTATAAATCTGTTTCAACACTATTGTCATAATCATAACCTTCATGGAAGAAATCAGTAATATTTTTATAAGTTGAAAAGATTACAAGGGCTAAGATTAATGAAATAAGCGCCACTAAAATCCATCTGTATTTCGATTCCTTCATGAAAAAGAATGCACCGATTACAATCAGTATTACCGGCCAGAGATTCCAGACGATAGACCAATCAAGACAGATTGTGGTTATATTGTTAATTAAAATTAACAAACCCAAAGTAAGAAATAATACTCCCCAAAATATTTTACCTGTTTTCATTTTATTTCCTCTTTATTCTTTTGATTTTAATAAAAGACCGGCACCAAGTGCAATCAGAATAATTGGCCAGAAGTCCCAGAATCTGAAGAAAGGAATGAAATTATCTGCAAGAAAAATTAAACCTATTAAAATCAGGATTGTACCGAAAATAGCGCCACCGCTGTTTTTTCTTACCTGATGAGCAGGTTGTGGTTCACCCGGAGGGATTGTCTGGTCGAAGCTGGCAGCATTAGAGGTAACAACAGGTTCAAACGGAACAATTATCCAAAGAAGGATATAAGCGAGTAGTCCGATGCCGGTGACAAAAGTACCTGCAACAAATATTACTCTAATCAAAACCGGGTCAAGGTTAAAGTAGTCGCCTAAACCACCGCAAACACCACCAAGCATTTTATTCATCCTTGAACGAAAAAGTCTTTTTTCCATTTTAACACCTTTATATTATTGGTTTCAACTTGTTAGACTGTGTTTTATCACTTAAAAGTTTCGTCATATTTTCCGGTTTACCGATATATACAGATAGTTGACCGATTAATCGGCAATATCTTTTTAATAATCCAACAATGATGTGAAAAATATAAAATGATTTTCAATTCCGCTTTTCCAGTATGCGGCATTATGATTCCCTGGTCTTGAAATGAATGTTGCCTTAATTTTGGATTGCAGACATTTCTCATAAAATTTTCTGTTCACATTGTATGCAAAATCTTCCGTACCGCACTCAAATAAAACTTGCTTGTCCGTTCCTGTAATTTTGTCAACTAAATTATAAACGGAATTGTTTTTCCAGTTATCGGGATGCTCTTCAATTTTTCCTAACGCGTTCAGCATACTCCACCTGTTAGGAAATTCTGTTATATCAAGTATACCGCTTAAACTGCCAGCGCTTTTAAATATATCCTGGTGTTTCAGGAATAAAAGAAAAGCTCCATGTCCCCCCATACTTAACCCGGTAATAAAGATTTCAGCGGTATCTATCCTG
>CAZIDB010000265.1:0-5852 GCA_964537965.1 uncultured Melioribacter sp.
CGCTTCTGAAGGATGACCGGAAAGAAGTTTTGTTGTGTCAAACATCGGTCCCATTGCAGTAAATACTTTTGGTGAATGACAATCGTTGCAACCACCTAAATTTACAAGATATTTTCCCTTTGTAACAATTTCATCCGGTGACATTGCTTTGGCTTCTTCATTTTTAGAACAGTTGAGTTGGAGAAAAATTGAAAAAATAATTGCAGAGAAAAGAAAAATTAGTGCTATATATTTTTTCATAGAGATTCCTTTCTTTTAGTTTGTTTATTACAATTTACGGAAACACCCTCTGTATAATAAACTAAGATTGTTTCAATCAAAATCAAGTAAATTTTAAGAAAGGTTACGAAATGTATTTTGCTGAAGAGAAATATTAGAAAGGACTTTTGAATCTTTTATTTGAAGAAGAGTGATTCAATTGCCTCGGCAAGTTTAAAATCATTGTTAGTTACTCCACCTTTGCTATGCGTTGTAAGAGTAATAATTACTTTGTTATACGAGTGAAGATTAATATCAGGATGATGATCAATTCTTTCAGCTTCTTCGGCAATTTTATTAATAAAGGTTATAGCACTTATAAAATTCTCAAGTTTAAATTCTTTTTGAATTGATTTCCCGGTATAATTCCAGCCTAACAAATTTGGCAGTTTCGAATGGATTTCTTCTTCAGTCAGTTTATTCATATCATCTTCTTTCCGAAAGATTGTTTAAAAACAAACTGACTATCGATCATTACCCTCTTAATTCGTTCCTTCCACTTTTGAGCAATAACCAATAGTCAATTTGCTGTACATGAATCAACAATATACTATCCAATTTAGATTTCAGAAGACTCTGTCTTTTCCTCATGTTTATCAGTCTCATCCGGGGCAGTTGTTTCAACTATATCTTCAACAAAGCTCAGTTCATCAAGTCCTTCAAAATGTTTAACAAGAATTTTGCTTCCCTGTTTAAATACACCTTTAAGGATTTCTTCTGCCATCGGATCTTCAACAAATTTCTGAATTGCGCGTTTAAGAGGACGCGCTCCGAACTTAGGATCAAATCCTTTGTTAACAAGAAATCCTTTAGCGGAATCATCCAATGATAATTCCATCTTATTCTGCTTAACATTATCAAGAAGATCTTTTATTTCTATATCGATTATTTGCAGAATGTCATCTTTCTCAAGACTTCTGAACACGATTGTTTCATCAATCCTGTTCAGGAATTCCGGGTTAAACAATCGTCTTACCGCTTCATCAATTGTGCTCTTCATATTATCATATTTGCTCTGCTCGGTTGTGGAACCGAAACCCATTCCACCGGTAACTTTTATTTCCTTAGTACCAACATTCGATGTCATTATAATAATTGTATTTTTAAAGTCTACTCTCCTGCCAAGACTATCAGTAAGAATTCCGTCATCAAGAACCTGGAGCAGAATATTAAAAACATCCGGATGAGCTTTTTCAATTTCATCCAACAGTACAACTGAATATGGTTTTCTCCTAACGCGTTCGGTTAATTGTCCGCCTTCTTCATAGCCAACATATCCCGGAGGTGCGCCTACAAGTCTTGAAACCGTAAACTTCTCCATGTACTCGCTCATATCAATCCTGATCAAAGCATCTTCTGAATCAAATAAGTAGCGGGCAAGTACTTTTGCAAGTTCTGTTTTACCTACACCTGTTGGACCAAGAAATATGAAACTACCAATCGGTTTGTTAGGATTTTTCAATCCTGCCCTTGTTCTTCTTATTGCTTTGGTAAGTTTTGCAACGGCTTCATCCTGACCAACAATAACACCCTTAAGAGTCTTTTCCATCTTCATAAGTTTTTCAGTTTCTGCCTGAACAACTCTTGTAACAGGAATTCCTGTCATCATAGATACAACAGTAGCAATGTCATCTTCAGAAACATCATAAACAACATCCTGCATTTTAGCGTCCCATTCACGTTTAGCTAACTCAAGATCAGATTGCAGGTTTCTTTCCCTGTCACGTAATCTTGCAGCTTCTTCATAATCCTGCCTCTTTACAACTTTTACTTTTTCCTGCCGCACTTTTTCAATTTCATCTTCAAGTGTCAGAATTTCTTCAGACACAGAGAAATTTCCCATATGAACTCTTGAGCCTGCTTCGTCAAGTACATCAATTGCTTTATCAGGTAAATAGCGGTCGGTAATGTACCTATCGCTTAATCTGACTGAAGAGTCGATTGCTTTCTCAGAATATTTTACGTGATGATGTTCTTCATATTTGAATTTAATATTCTGAAGTATCTGAATTGTTTCATCTACTGTTGGCGGATCAACCATTACTTTCTGGAAGCGTCTGTCCAAAGCGCCGTCAGTCTCAATATATTTTCTATATTCATCTAAAGTTGTAGCGCCAATACATTGAATATCACCTCTTGCCAACGCAGGTTTGAACATATTGGAAGCATCAAGCGAACCTGAAGCTCCACCGGCGCCGACTATTGTATGTAATTCATCTATAAAGAGAATAACATCAGTAGCTTTTTCAAGCTCTGTCATTAAAGCTTTCATTCGCTCTTCAAACTGCCCACGGTATTTTGTTCCGGCAACCAAACCGGCAATATCTAATGTAACTACTCTTTTATCCTGTAAAATTCTCGGCACTTTTCTTTGTACAATTCTAAGTGCAAGACCTTCTGCAATTGCAGTTTTACCAACACCCGGTTCACCAATAAGAACAGGATTGTTCTTTTTCCTTCGGCTTAATACCTGGGCAACTCTTTCAATTTCCTTTTCACGACCAATTACCGGATCAAGTTTATCTTCAATAGCTAATTTTGTTAAGTCTCTTCCAAAGTTATCCAGCACAGGAGTTTTGGTTCTTTCAAACTTCTTTTCACCTGAAGGTGGTGGAGTTGTAGATGAAGAGATTGGATCTCTCGGATTTTTGCTGTTAAGAATATTATTTAATTCCGCACGCGCATTTTCATAAGTTACGTTAAACTGATGAAGTATCTGCGTGGCAATATTGTCTTCATCTCTTAAAAGTGATAGCAGGATGTGTTCTGTTCCGATTACATCCGATTTATAAATTTTTGATTCAATCTGGGTAATTTTCAATACTTTTTCAGCTTGTTTTGTAAGCGGAATGTTCCCAATAGTCAGGGTTCCACCAGCAGCCCTTACAGTATCTTCAATTGCTTTTTTAAGTTTAACAAGATCAACATCAAGATTGCGAAGAATCCTTACCGCCATTCCCTGGCCTTCCCTTATTATTCCAAGCAACAGGTGCTCTGTGCCAATATAATCATGGCCAAGCCTTAAAGCTTCTTCGCGGCTTAATCTAATAACATCCTGGACTCTTTCTGAGAAATTTCCGTCCATATTATAACCTCTGTAACTAATTGTTTTTTTAATATCCGGAATAAATATAACCATAGATAAACCTTCAATCAAGCCTATATATTTAACAGACGATTTAAGTCATCTGGTATTAAAAACAAATAAACAGCCTATAAAATTCAATTTAGAATATTTTTTTACTGCCCGGCAAATTTTTTTATTAATGATGCTACTACTACCGGTAGAAATAATTAAATTAGCCTTTGAAAATTAAACTAATTGAAATGTATATAAAGAAATAAAATTATTTTATGGCCAAGAAGTACACGCTTACTAAAATCAGCTCTCTTCAGAATAAAAGAACCGAAGTGGATGAATCCCGGTTTACTATCAGGTATAAATCAGAATTAAACGATTCTCAGTATGAAGCTGTAACTTCCATTGATGGAAATTACCTTGTAATTGCCGGTGCGGGAACAGGTAAAACCAGGACACTTGTTTACAGGGTTGCAAGATTAGTAGAAATGGGCATCGACCCGAAATCAATTCTCCTTTTAACATTTACAAGAAAAGCCGCCAATGAGATGATGAACAGAGCTTCAGTTCTTCTTGATAACCGTTGTTCTAAAATTAATGGCGGAACATTCCATTCGTTTGCAAATATTACACTTAGAAAATACGCTAAGGTAATCGGATTGGATTCAGGGTTTACCATTCTTGATCAATCCGATAGTGAAGATATAATTAATTTAATCCGTTCTCAGCTTAACCTTGCTGATATTAAAAAACGATTCCCCAAAAAACAGACAATCTTCAGCATTATTAGTTTCAGCGTAAATACAGGCAAAGCTATTCCTGATATACTTAAAGAAGAATATCCTCATTTCTTTGAATTCATCGATAAGATTCTTGAAATAGAAAAGGTTTATACTTCCTATAAACATAAGAATAATCTGCTGGATTATGATGATCTTCTTGTTTACCTGAATAAATTTCTTAATGATTCCAACTCTGCCGCCAAATCCTTTTTATCCACCATCAGGTATATAATGATTGATGAGTACCAGGATACGAATAAATTGCAGGCAGAAATTGTTAAAGGACTTGCAAGATACAATAATAACGTTATGGTTGTTGGTGATGACTCACAATCAATTTATTCTTTCCGCGGTGCAAATTTCAAAAACATCATGGATTTCCCTCTTCAATTTGAAGGAACAACAATTCTTAAGTTGGAAGAAAATTACAGAAGCACTCAGGAAATTCTGAATTTTACCAATCACGTTATTGAAAACGCAATAGAGAAATATCCGAAATATCTTTTTACGCGCAGAGGCAGCGGAGAACTGCCGGCAATAATCTCCGCATCTACGGAGAATATGCAATCGAAGTTTATAGTTGACAGGATTCTTGAACTTAGAGAAGAAGGAATTCCTTTGCAGGATATTGCTGTATTGTTCAGATCATCCTATTCCTCTTTTGATCTTGAAATAGAATTGAATAAAGCAAATATTCCATTTCAGAAATTCGGGGGAATGAAATTTATAGAAACTGCTCACGTTAAAGATGTTCTTGCATTCCTGAGAATTGCTGCTAACCCTAAAGATGTTGTAAGCTGGTTCAGGATTTTACTTTTACATGAAGGAATCGGTCCTAAAAAAGCTCAAAGAATAATTGATGAAATTTCCACTTCACGTTTATCAATAAAGGTTAATCCTGAAGCGGTTGTACCCGATAAATATGATGATAAAATTGTAAAGTTGTTCATGCTGCTTAATTCAATTCATACTAAACAGGAATTGCCGAGTAAAAAAGCGGAACAGGTAATGCAATACTATGAGCCTCTGTTCAAAGCAAAGTACGATGATTTTAACAAGCGCAGAAAGGACCTTGAGATATTTTTAAACATAACTGAGAATTATAGAAGTCTCGATTCTCTGCTTGCTGATATGGCTCTTGATCCACCGCTTGAAAGTGTTATTGATGTTGATGCTGAAGCTAAGGAAGATGAATTCATTACTCTTTCAACAATTCATTCTGCAAAAGGACTTGAATGGCATAGTGTATTTATAATTCATGCATTGGAAGGATATTTCCCAATCAGCAGATCTTTCGATAGCCTTGAAGATCTTGAAGAAGAGCGAAGACTTATGTATGTAGCTTCAACAAGAGCAAAACAAAATCTTTACATTTGTTATCCAATGCATATTTTTGACCGTGAAAAAGGTATGACATTTTCAAAACCTTCCAGGTTTATTGCAGGAATTAAGGATGATCTTGCCGAAGAATGGCTGCTCGAAGAAGACTTCTGATTCTTCAATTCATTTTTATCTTCTGTTCATACTGAGCGAATTTATCAGACATAGTCTGAGCCGAATCATAAATTGAATCATCTGGTCATACTGAGCGGATTTATCAGACATAGTCTGAGTCGAAGTATAAGTTGAATCATCTACTGTCATACTGAGCGAAGTCGAATCATAAATTAATCTTCCGGTCATACTGAGCGAAGTCGAATCATAAATTAATCTTCCGGTCATACTGAGCGAAG
>CAZIDB010000265.1:5952-6194 GCA_964537965.1 uncultured Melioribacter sp.
TCGAAGTATGAATGGTGCTATCCTTTAAAATAAAAAACCCGGCTCTTTCAAACCGGGTTTCGTAACAAGCAATCAAGCTTCTTTCTTACTTGATTAACAACATCTTCCTTGCCTGTACAAATGTACCTGCAGTAATTCTATATATGTATGTTCCGTTTGCCAGATCACTTGCGTCAAAGTCTACTATATAACTTCCTGCTGACTGGTTTGTATTAACCAACTCTCTTACTAATTCTCCTGTT
>CAZIDB010000266.1:0-1288 GCA_964537965.1 uncultured Melioribacter sp.
CATAAATTTCTCTAAAATCATATTTACTTCTATTTCTCTTACAGGAATATATAACCGCTTACAGACTTTTTTATATCAAATATTACTTGAAAAATTTCCGGTTAATGGAATCGACATTTGTATGGTTTTAATTCTTATCTGAAAGTTGGCATGAGTGGTTGGAATAGTTTCAAAATTATTTAACTTATTTGAAAATAGGTGGTGAAGAAATAGGGTAGTAAGATAAATACTGTTTTATAAAAGAGGAATCAGATTTTTTGGGCTATTACAAAAACTCTATCCATCTCAATTTCATCAGGATATGGTTTCCTCTGTTCAAGTTTTATTATTTCGAAACCGTTTTCTGTTAGTACCAGTTTGATTTCATCCTTCGTAAAAAGTGTGAAGAAAATTTCAGCTTCTATTCCGAGTAATTCATTTTGAAATCCTTCAGTTGTTCCTTCTTTAACGGTTAAGAATAAAACACCACCCGGTTTAAGTACCCTTTTGAATTCGTATAAAACATTTTTAACAAAAATTTTCGGTGTGTCAATTATAGAGTAATAGGAAATTATTCCGTCAAAAAAGTTATCACCATATTTTAGCTCAGAAAAATCACCGACTTCAAAATGAACATCCGGTTTGTGCCCCTTAGCTAATTCTATACATATTTCAGAGATATCAATTCCTATTACGTTGAATCCCTTTTTAGACAGGTAAGAAGTTGTATGACCGCAAGGTCCGCAACCTGCATCCAGTACAATAGATTTGGAATGGAAATACGAGGAAAATTCATCAAGAAAATTTCTGTCATATTCTTTTTTATCCAATTCATTATAAAACAACTGCTGATATTTTATAGCAGCTTTATTATATGCTTCTCTCGTTTTCTGGTTAATGCTTTTTAGTGTGTCCATGAATTAATTTTAATATCACCTGGTATTTATTGTTTAAACTCCAATGTGAATAGATTGACGCTGTTGGTTATTGAATCATCCCAGCCAATTACTTCCAACTTCAACGTGCTTTCTTCAAATACTAATCTGCAGTAGTTAAAGCTTCTTATCTTTCCACTTTTATAATAATCTTTATACCTGGCTTTTTTATCAATTGCTAATTTTTGACGGGGACCACCGCCTCCGCCGCTTACAATAAAATGTTTATCCTTTTTAATAAAATGTTCAATGCTGTGGCAATGACCGGATAAAAATGCTCTTGTCTTTGTAGCTTTCATAAAAGGCGTTACAAAGTATCTCTGGACTTTCTTGTTCGGATCTACAACCGTACTGTTTGTGTATGGCGAATGATG
>CAZIDB010000266.1:1388-3010 GCA_964537965.1 uncultured Melioribacter sp.
ATTCCTTTTTTTATTACTTCAGCCGCATCCTCATCAAAGTAAGACCACCATGTAGTTGATGAACCCCAGAACGACATATCCCCGAGATGAATAATAAATGAAGGATTTTCATCTGCAATTTTATCAAAAATCTTTTTGGGTACACCTTCATTCTGTTCTAGTATAAATTCCCATTTGCTACTTCTCTGTGTATCCCCAACAATAATTATCGAGGTAGAAGGATTAATATACTCCTGACACAATTGTGGCTTAGAAATTATAGTTAGAAAGCAAATAAATAAATAAAATAAAACTTTAATTCTATTAATCATTTCAAATATATCTTATCTAAAATTATCAAAGTTTACTAAAAGAAGATTTTTAATATAAAAGTACCTATAAGGATAATTATTTTTCAGTAGAAAAAATTATTCTCAAACAAATATAGTGAAGATAATTCCAAGTCAGTAGAAACTCCTGACGCGATGAATATTTTTTTAACTATTCTTGCTTAGTATTCCAGAATAACTGAGGAAATATTTTGGTGCCTGGGTTATTCTAAATCCTGCAAGTTTAGCTTTAAGCATTGTTTCAATGAAAGCTTTTTCGCTTACATGAAACTTTGGCTCAATAATAAGAAAGCGCCCTTTTTCATCTAATACATTTATCAGGGTTTCGAAGAAAGCTTTTTTATCAGGTACTTCGTGAACCATATAAAAGGCAAGAATGAAATCAACTTTTTCAGGTATGTTCATTATGTCTTGTTCACACTTTACAAGCGTAATTCTATTTTCAAATTCTGTCCCTTTAATCTTCGCCTTTATCTTATCCAGCATCGCCTGTTGCAAATCCGCAGCATATACTTTCCCTTTTTTACCTACCATCTTTGCCATTTCATTTGAAAAGAATCCGGGACCACAACCAACGTCAAGAACTTTCATTCCTTCTGTTACAAACGGTGATAAAATTTTGCGCGGGTTTTGTAATAACTTTCTAAACCTGTTATCTAAGGCCCCTGCCCGTTCTACAGGACAAACACGTTCTTTTGTACCGTCCATATTATTTACAACCTTAATTTAATGTTGTATGAAAAATAATCCGTTAATTAAATGATATGAATGAATTATCGGGGAATACCGCAAAATTATAGGTGAATGGAGATAAATATTTGGTGTGTGAGTTAGGAATATTCTATAAACAAAATTTAATGGAGTAAGATATTCTTTATCAGCTTCATATTTTAATATTTTTAAAGGGTTGTCTAAAAGTAAAATTGTCATCACGACAAAGCGAAGTGATCTCATATTCAGCATTAAAAAAAACAGATTGCTTCGTCGTTTCACTTCTCGCAATGACTTTCGTGTTGTTTTTAGTAAACCGCTATTAAGCAGTATGAATAAAGTGCGTTATTCAGAGCTCTTTAGTTTGTCTTTAAAAACTTTCTTAAATTTTTCCAGCTTCGGAGTGATCACAAATGAACAATAACCGGCATTAGTATTTCTATTGTAATATTCCTGGTGGTAATCTTCTGCTTTATAGAAATTCTTGAGCGGTGATATTTCAGTTACAATTTGATCATTCCATATACCGGCTTCATTCAATTCTACTTTATATTTTTCTGCTCTGTTTTTCTGTTCTTCACT
>CAZIDB010000266.1:3110-6131 GCA_964537965.1 uncultured Melioribacter sp.
CCGAAAGTTGCAGTATCAAGTTTTATTTTTGAATCAATTGCCATCTTTTTGTCTTTCTCCTCCGGTGATTTTGCTTCCGCACATCCGCTAAAAAGAGATGTAGCAAGAAATAAAATTATAAATCCGGTTTTCATATTATTTGCTTTCTTTTGTTTATAGCTTAACAATAAATCCCGGTAAAGAGTTTATTTAAGAAAAATTTTTCTATTTTCCATTTAACCTTTTCTGCTTTCTAACGTATCATTAAATGAAAAAATCCTGAAATATGTATTTGAATGAAAAAACAGAAAATATTCCTGATGTGCTTTTAGCAAGATGTAAAGAAAATGATGCTGCTGCCTTCAGTGAACTTGTTAATAAGTACAGGAAATATGCCTATGTACTTGCGTTCAGGATTCTTGTTAATGAGGATGACTCCAAAGATGCAGTGCAGGAAACTTTCATCAGGATATGGAAGCATATAGGTAAATATAATTTCCAGGTAAAGTTTACAACATGGCTTTATAAAATTGTGGTGAATATTTGTTATGATAAACTCAGGGATAAGAAACGTAAACAGCAATATGAATTACAGGAATGGGAATTGGATTCTATAATTGATAAAAACAATTTAGATAAATCTTTAGAGTCGGATGAGTTTATGAAGATTCTGAAAACCATCTCAAATGAATTACCGGATAAACAGAGAATTGTGTTTGTGCTGCGGGATCTGGAAGAGATAAACATTGAACAGGTATCTGAAATACTGAATATGCCTGTTCATTCCGTAAAGACTAATCTTGTTTATGCTAGAAAAAAAATCAGGTTGAAACTTGAAAAATATATTTAAGCGGGAAGAAGATGAACTGTAAAGCGATTGAAGATTTAATTTACTTAAAACCGGACGAGCTTGAAACGAATGAGGCTAAAGCGTTAGAGCAACATCTTATGGAATGTGAAAGTTGCCGGGCGAATTATAATAAACAAGTCAGAATAAATAAAATGATAAGTAATCTCTCTAAGTTTGAACCGCAGATTGATTATTCGAATGAAATTGAAGGGAAGTTACCGGCAAAAATTTTCAACAAGGAATTCCGGTCATCACTTTTAGATAAGCTTACAGAATTAATTTATTTGCCTGCTTTAAGATTTTCAATGATAGCATTACTGTTCCTTATCTCCGGATTTTATCTTTACGAGGAAGGGAAAACCGTTATTTCAATTTCCTTGCTTGAAAAGAATAATGAACAGTATGCTTCGCAGAAATTATACGGCGGCTACAGCTTTGATGAAAATGATCTTACAAAATATTTCCCGGATGTAATTTCTTTCTTAAGCGGTAAGCAAGATTTCACTCAGATCTCAGATGACGTATTGGTAATAAACAAAAAAGGCTTAGCAGATCTGATTTCCTATTCTATGTTTCTTAATGAAATAAAATCAAGTATACCAAAAGGTTTTAGACAAAAATATCCTGCTATTATCAAAGCAATTGAACCCGGCTCATATAATAAATTATTAGAATTATCCCCGGAACAAAGAGAAAAAATTTTACATGAACTGAATACGATATTTTCAAAAGGAGAAAAATAAAATGTTAAGACTGAGCAAAACTTTATTGTTATTCCTATTACTTTTAACAGGCATCGGCTGCAAGGAAATTTCAGTTAGAACCAAGGTGAATTCCGACGGAAGCATTGAAAGAAGCTATACAATTGAATCGGACTCGAAAGAAGATGTGAATGTTTTCCCTTTTAAAATTGATTCTACCTGGAAGATTACCGTCAGGGAAAATCCGGATAGCAAAAAATATTTACATACTGCAATAAAAGTTTATTCGTCGCCAAGTGATTTTCAAAAAGATTCTTCATTAAGAATTATTTACGGAAGACGTAAAGTTGAGCTTGAAGCTGATAAAAAGTTCAGATGGTTTTACACCTATTATTCTTATAAAGAAGTATATCATTCTCTAACGGTATTTAATAAAATTCCTATGACAGATTTCTTTACTGACGAGGAAATTAAGGATATTGAAGCAGGCAACGATAGTTCCTACCTGAAAGATAAAACGGGAGAATGGCAGCAGAGAAATTTTTATGAAGTGCTTTACGAAATGTTGTATAAAAAAGCAGGTGAAATTAAAAGTGAAGAAATTTCTCAACCTTCTTTGAAAAATAAAAAGGAAGAATTGTTTAAGGCGTTGGTTAGTAATAAAAATAATCCTGACGCCGATGAAATAATCAAATCACTTAAAGCTGTTTTTAAAACTGATGCAGTGAACCAATGGAGAGGAACGGTTGATGAGTTTATTGAAATATTCGAAAAGGAACTTGAAAATCTTAGTAACGGCGATAAGTTTTCAAATGATTTAATAATGCCCGGACTGATATTAAGTACAAATGCAAGATCAATTGATGGCGGTAAGCTGACATGGAAGTTTGTAGGAGATGTTTTTTCTATGAGTGATTATGTGATGTATGCTGAATCCCGCACGGCAAATGTGTTTGCGTTTATTATTACGGCAATAATTTTTGTGGGTATTATGATTCTTTTACTTTTACCTGCCCTTAGAAAAAGAAGAGCAGAGAAGAAAAGTTTATTAGAGTAATTAAAAAGTAGAAAGGTGGCAGTAATAATTTTTACCGCCACCTTGAAATTAATTATTTCAAAACCTTGCCAAACAACGTTGCATAAATAAATTTATACATATCAGTGTTATCAATTTTACCTTTCATAAGATTTGAATTTAACCCTGCTGCTCTTGCAACAACATCACCGCTGGCGTCTGTAGCTGTTGCCCAGCTTATAACAAATGGATATGTTCCGCCGGTTTTATCCGGTTTTGAAATAAAGGGTTCAGTGCCTGTTCCATATTTCCCATCATAAGGAGCACCGTTATAATCTTTTTCGGGAACGGTTTTATTTTGTAAATAGCTTTCATCAAGACCTACTAACTCCATTCCTCCGGCATCACTGTCTGCTGCTGAAAGAATCATTGTATTGGGATGTTTCTTCAGAAATTGCAAACTAACTCCTATTGCA
>CAZIDB010000267.1:0-6071 GCA_964537965.1 uncultured Melioribacter sp.
GCAGTACCGATTAAATCATCTGAGCTTGAAGAGCAGACAATTCTTTTAGCGCCCGGACGGATGAACTTAGAGAAATGGCCGAGATAATAAAACGAATTCATATAAGTAAGCTTGCCGGTTTTTGTATCGCAGATAATTGGAGCCATGCAAAAATTTCCAACATGGTTTGGTCCGCCGGTTTCATCGAGAATAACATTCCATGCTGTCCAGCCTTCTGCCCAGTTGTTAAAATCATTAATCATAGATTTGCCAAACACTTCGCCCCATTTCCAAAGTGCAACACTATCTGCGTTAAATATTGCTTCGGTTCCTTCTGTAAACATTAAATGCTTATCTGGAAAAGCATCGTGGACAAGTCTTACATTATCAAAGTGATCTCCAACGTACCAATGAAATGCAGTTCCCCAAACATATTTTGCTGCATCAGGATCATCCAAAACAGCTTTTGCTCTCTGGTACATAATTCCGCGGTTATGATCCCAGATCATTAATTTCAAATCTTCCAGACCTGCTTTTTGTAAAGTCGGTCCAAGATATTTTTTTACAAAGTCTCTTTCTTCTTCACCTGTAAAAATGCAGGATTCCCATGTCTGCACTGCCATTGGTTCATTCTGAACTGTTAAACCCCAGACAGGCAGACCTATCTTTTCATATTCTTTAACAAACTTAACAAAGTAGTTCGCCCATGTTTGATTATATTCAGGGAGAAGTTTTCCGCCATGCAGCATATCGTTGTTGGATTTCATCCAGGCGGGCGGGCTCCATGGAGAAGCATATAATTTTATATCTTTGCCAGCTTTTTTAAGCGCTTCCTTTATAAATGGAATTTTGAATTGCAGATCATGTTCAATCGTAAAGTTTTTTAAATCCTTATCGCCGGGAGTTTCAGCATAAGTATAACTTGAGCTTGAGAAATCGCAGCTATGAATGTTTGTTCTTGCAAGAGAAAATCCTATTCCGTTCTGCTTATCAAAAAAAGCATTGATGATTTCATTCTGTTTATCTGAAGGTAACTTATAAAATATCTCCGCTGAAGCATCTGTTAATGCACCACCAATTCCTACAATAGATTGAAAAGTTTTATTCTTATCTAAGATGATAGTTGGAGTGTGTTCTTCGGGCTGGGGGAGATCCTCGAAAATTAAAGTTTCCTTTTTACTTAGTTTGTCACCCGTATTCTTAGCGGTAAGATAAACTTCTGCTTTTTTATATACTGAATTTGACTTTGTCTTTTTATTCTCTTTCTCAGATGAGTAATTATTGCAGCCCAGACTAACAAACAGAATTAAGAGATAAATAACTGTACGAGATACTTTAATATTTTCTATTTTCATCCTGCTTCTCCATGATAAATCTTTTGTTGTTAAGTGGTTTAATATTGCGTGTATAAGATAGAAAAATTTACAATCATTTTTGAGGCTGGTATTGCAGAAAAGTTTTCTGACTAAATAATAAAGCCAAAGAATTTACTTTGGCTTTTTTATCATTGTTCCATGCAGCCTGAAATAATTATTGCCGGTTTTCTGCAGTTTGTCTATCCACAAATCTTCCAGTGTCTTAATATCATCGCTATAGTTATATGCCGGGTCTTCTTTTGGTTCAAGCTTATCAATTATTTCAAAAATGATTCCCTGCTCACCCTTAATATTCCAGGCTTCCTGTAATTCTTTAATTGAATGGATGCCGGTGCCAAGCTCAAATTTATGGCGATTGTAAATACCGGGGAGATTCAAACTGCTGCCGATATAAAATTTATTGCTATTGGCTGCGCTTATTTTATAAACACCCATCGGTGTATGAGTCATTTTGTATTTCTTAATTATTTCTTTTCGGTTTTCCATTTTAACGTTTCCTGTTTTTCTCTTTGCTGATTTATTATTAATAAAAACTGTTTCATTACCTGTATTAGTAATTTCGTAATCAGGATTCAATTTATATTTCCCGTTGCTACGGAACATCAATTTGTTATCAATTAAAAGTCTTCTGATAGTGCAATAATCGTCAAAGACATTTTCAATAACAGAATCAATTTCTTTTTCGGGATAAACTTTTTCATTATTGAAAAGTTTTAAGATTTCCTCAAGAACAATTATTTTCTTTTTATGCTGTGAAGGTAATTTTACAAGTTTACCTTTCTGAAAAAAAGTCTTTAGTACATTAACTTTATAAGCGACAATTCTTTCATCCTGAACAACCTTATGCTCATTTTTAAAAGAAGTAATATCTTTCAGTGTGGTGTAGAAGATCCTGTCATTCAGATGGAAGATAACATAATATTGCTCTTTCCTTTTGAAGACTAAGTTGGCTGCTTCAAGTTTTTTAAGATGAAACGAAACAGTTGAAACAGCAAGGTTTAACCTTTGTGCTAATTCTTCTACATATTGAGGCTTTTCCATCAATGAGTTTACAATCAGCAATCTTGATGAATCCGCTAATGCCTTCATTAAAATGATGCTATCCGATATCTCCATCTTATTCCATTATTTAATTCGATAATTGTCGAAACAAATATAATGGTGAAAAGAAAGTTATCCAAAATTATTTTTATGGTTATCGAAATAAAAATAGACTAAACGTAAAACGGGAAGATGGAATAAGGGTAAAAGGGTATAAAGGTATATTGGTATAATGGAATAATGGTATAAAGGGTAAAGAAGAAAGATTGGAAACCGTATACCAATCTTTCCTTTAAAAAACTCCAGTGATTTTTAATTCATACACTTATTATTAATGAAGGTTAGAACTTTTTCTTTAGTAGGAAAACTAAGGCCAATAATTGAAACAAAGATTAAAGCAGGTAAAGCTGTTAGCCAGTATAAGGAGTTAACATAAATTTCTCCGCTTGTAATGCTGATTATCAGAATAACTAAGCCAATTAACGCTGTTCCTTCCAGCATCGCATAGCGAATGATAGTATATGTTCTGTGCAACCCTAAAAGTTTGTCAACTAATGTTTCATTTGTATCATTTGAATTCTTTAATGCTTCAACAGATTTATTGATTATTATATCAGGTAATTTAAATGCAGCAGAATACATTCCTGCACAAATTGCAATCAAAGCATAAAGAAGCACATTTAAAATTTTCGGTGAAATATTTCCCGGTTGTGCATTGACCATATGCATAGAATATAAAACATAGCAGATAATAAAAAATATTATTACTCCTGTTGCTAATGCTATGGATATTATTTGAACCGGGCGGAGCTTTTCATTTGTAATTTTATTTTCAAGTTCACCGGGCGATAATCTTAGCGCCATAAATTTCTCCAATATGTTTTAAAAATTGTACTATGAACCGGAAAAGCTGAAATATTTCCGGTTACAGATAATTACTTAATCTGCTTAGCTTTCCTTCTTTTCCTCAAGCGACTGAGGAAAGAGTTTATCAAGCAATTTAATTATCAGGTAAAACAAACCCATAAAAATGAAAATACCTAACATACCTTTACCGGTTATTACCAATGCATTCCAGAATGTATCTATTACTTGTTGACTAAACATAATTCCTCCTTTAAGCTACTAATGCTAAAATTAAACCGCCTGCAATTACAGAACCAATTTGTCCTGCTACATTTGCACTAACTGCATGCATAAGTAAAAAGTTAAACTGGTCTTCCTGCTGGCCCATATTATGAATTACACGGGCAGACATTGGAAAAGCAGAAATGCCTGCAGCGCCAATCATTGGGTTTATTTTTTTCTTAAGGAATATGTTAAGGAATTTGGCAAACAATACTCCACCTGCAGTATCAAATATAAATGCAATAAGACCAAGACAAATGATTATCAGGGTCTGCGGTTGAAGGAATCTATCTGCGGTCATTGTGGATGCAATTGTAATTCCTAATAGAATTGTAACAAGGCTTGCCAATTCGTTCTGGGCTGCAAGTGAAAGTTTGTTTAACACTCCGCATTCTCTGATAAGATTACCAAACATAAGGAATCCGATTAATGCTACAGAAGACGGCGCAACTATACCGGCAACAATTGTAACAATAATGGGGAAAATTATTAAAACAGTTTTGGAAACACTCTTAGCCTGGCTTTCCATTCTTATGCGTCTTTCATTTTTAGTTGTTAACGCTTTAATTACCGGCGGCTGAATAATTGGTACTAACGCCATATAAGAATAAGCTGCAACAGAAATTGGTCCGAGTAAATCCTTTGCAAAACGGGTTGCAACGTAAATGGATGTCGGTCCGTCTGCTGCGCCTATAATTCCGATTGAAGCTGCTTGTTTAAGTGAAAAGCCGAACAGGGTTGCAGACATCATCGTAAAGAAAATACCAAACTGAGCTGCCGCACCAAATAAAAGCAGAAACGGTTTTTTTAATAATGGCGAAAAATCTATCATTGCTCCAACTGCAACAAAAATAAGCAGCGGAAATATTTCTGTTAGTATACCGGCTTTAAAGAAAACATTCAGAACACCTTCAACATGTTCTCCGCCGGAAATCTGATCGATAGCTGCTGAAAATGGTATGTTTACAAGTATAGCTCCAAATCCAATTGGCAAAAGCAGGTTTGGTTCATACTCCTTTGCAATGGCAAGGTAAATTAAAATACAGCCAACTAAAATCATTACAATCTGCTGCCAGGTAATCGCGGTTAAACCGACAAATAAACCATCCATAATAATACTTCTCCGGGTAAATATTTTTTGTGTTTGATGTGAGGAAGATGCATTGTAGCAATTATTCCAATGTAATTCCAAAAAAGATTATGCAAAGATAATAAATAAAGTCAATGCTCCCAAGAAAGATTCCTTATAGCAAAAATTAAATTTTTTTATACATCTGGAACTTTGGTTATTCTTTTTTATTTTTACAACAGAAAGGAATTAAAATGGTTTTAAAGTTTTTACATAGAATAATGCCTACACAGATCTGGAATGTTGGACGGGATTATTATCACTCTTACTTAAAAAAGAAATATCTTAAAGGTGATCGTCCTTATGTCGCAGGCGAAACTACAAAAGCAAAAGAACGAAGATTAAGAGAGAATTTTTTTAATAAATATTGTACCGGCAGCGGTCTTGATATTGGTTTTGGTGGAGATCCGATTGTACCAAATGTACAAGGCTGGGATTTTGAACACGGCGATGCACAATATCTTTCCACAATTCCGGATCATAAATTTGATTTTGTTTATTCTTCTCATACACTTGAACATATGAATGATCCTGAATTAGCTCTTAAGAATTGGTGTAGAGTGCTTAAACCCGGAGGTCATTTAATAATTTATATTCCTCATAGGGAATTGTATGAGAAAAAGAAAAATCTGCCTTCACAATTTAACTCTAACCATACTCATTTCTTTTTAATTGATGAAGAAGATTTGCCTGATACGCTAAGTTTAAAAAAACTTATACTGGAAAATCTGCGCGGCAGCGAACTTGTGTATATTAAAGAATGTTCTGAAGGTTATAAAAGCAATGGCATTGATAAACATAGTACCGGAGAATATTCAATTGAAGCTGTAATAAAAAAGGTAAATTAAAACTATGCGGACAAAAACCATTTTATTCTTAATTATTTTTTCTTCTTTAATCCTTTCCCAGGAATCGAGAGAATTCAGGAAATCCGAAATGCTTAAGCATAACCTTCTTGAGAAGGGCAATAAAATTAATTATCCCGGTGATCCTAATTTTGATGTAAAATTTTATAAACTGCACGTAACAATCCTGTACGATGTTAAAAAGATTGCAGGCGAAACAAGAATTGATGCCCAGAGTTTAGTTGACGGGTTGACTTCAATAAATCTTGAATTTATAAATAATTTCACGATTGACTCCATAAGGATGAATAATGCCAAAGTGAATTTTACCCATTCATCAGACAAAATTAACATTGTTCTTGACAGTGCATATAATCTGAATGATAAATTTTCATTGACTGTTTATTATATAGGGGCGCCAGGTAATACTGGTTTTGGAAGTTTTAATTTCTATGACAGCTATAAAAATAAAACTACTGTCTGGTCTTTAAGTCAGCCTTACGGTGCAAAGGACTGGTGGCCAAGTAAAAATGATCTTGGTGATAAGGCAGATTCATCAGAAGTGTGGATTAC
>CAZIDB010000268.1:0-6008 GCA_964537965.1 uncultured Melioribacter sp.
AAGATGGTGACCGGGTTGCGGCGATTATTCAATCCTGGCACAAACACAAAGAGTATTCCCTGATCTTGGTATTCCAAAGGAAAAAATTGTTTGGATATCAGGAATAGGCTGTTCAAGTCGTTTTCCTTATTATATGAGCACTTATGGATTTCATAGCATTCACGGTAGAGCAGCAGCAATTGCGTCGGGTGTAAAGATCGCAAATCCCGACTTATCTGTTTGGGTAGCAACCGGAGACGGTGATATGCTAAGTATCGGAGGGAATCACTTTATACATACTTGCAGAAAAAATATCGATTTGAAAATTCTTCTCTTTAACAACAGAATTTATGGTTTAACAAAAGGACAGTATTCTCCAACTTCCGAAAAGGGAAAAGTTACCAAGAGTACACCTTTTGGAAGCATCGACTATCCTTTTAACCCGGTTACACTTGCATTAGGTGCCGAATGCAGCTTTGTTGCAAGATCTTTGGACAGGGATCCAAAACATCTTCAATCCATGATAAAAAGAGCCGCCGAGCATAAAGGTACAGCTTTCATTGAAATCTATCAGAACTGCAATATCTTTAATGATGGTGCTTTTGAACTGCTAACCGAGAAAGATACTAAAGATGATCATGTATTAGTACTTGAACATGGCAAACCAATGGTATTCGGAAAAGCAAAGGATAAAGGAATCATAATTGATGGTACAACTCCAAAAGTTGTTTCAATAACCGAGGGAAAATATTCCGTCAATGATTTGTTAGTACATAACGAGTTTGACGAGAGTGTTGTTTTAGCCTACCTGCTTGGGCAAATGAGTAATGATCCAAAGTATCCAACTCCGATTGGTGTATTCAGACAAATACAAAAACCAACTTATGATGCTGAAGTGAACAAACAGATTGATATGATTAAACAGAAGAAAGGTGAAGGTGACCTGCAGAAGTTATTGTTCAGCGGTAATACCTGGGGTGTTAGCTGAAACTGTGATTTAGTTGGGATTTTTTTTATAATTCAAGGTGAAGAATTTATTTTTTCACCTTTTTTTATGTTAATTTTTTGAAAATATTTCTTAAATGTAAATCAGGGTAAAGTTTGACTATAGATTTTTCATTACTTGAAAAAATACTGAAGGAGAATAATTCCTTTCTGATTACGACACATGTTAATCCCGATGCCGATGCAATTGGATCTGAGATTGCTATGTATGAAATTTTAAAAACACTTGGTAAGAAAGTCAGGATTGTAAATTATAGTGCTACTCCGTATTACCTGATGTTTCTTGATCCTGAAATGCTTATTGAGAAATTTGAAGAATCAAAGCATTCTGAGGCTTTAAATGAATCTGATGTTATAATTGTTGTCGATTTAAATAACCCTAAGCGGCTTGTTAAGATGGAAAAAAATCTTCTTGCAAGTAAAAGTATAAAGATATGTCTGGATCATCATCAGAACGCTGAAGATTTTGTTGATTATATGTTTAGTGATGTTTCTTATTCTGCAACCTGTCATGTTATAGCAGATTTTATTGAAAAGACACGAATTACTGAAATCACACACGAGATTGCTGTTCCGGTTTACGCAGGTATAATGACTGACCTTGGTTCGTTCAGGTTTGAAAAAACAACTGCCGAAGTACATAGGTTGATTGCAAAACTGTTAGATGCCGGGGCTAATCCGGTTGAAATTTATAATGAAATTTACGATCAGAATAATTATAGCAAATTAAAATTACTTGGAGAAAGTCTTTCCAATATACAGTTCAATAAAAATTATGAAATTGCTTTTATGGTAATACACAGAGATACGATTCAAAGATTTGGTGCAGATGAATCTGAGGTTGACGGATTTGTGAATTACTGTTTATCAATTAAAGGTGTTAAAATAGGGCTGTTATTTTTTGAATTGCACGATGGCGTAAAAATTTCTTTCAGGTCAAAAAATAATATTAAGGTTAATTTGCTTGCAGAAGAATTTGGCGGAGGCGGACATCAGAGTGCGGCAGGTACACGTTTGTTTAATACAAAACTTGATGATATTATTAATAAAGTAATTTCTGCTGCAGAAGAATATTTAACAACTTCCAATTAGAAATTATGGATATAGAAAAAATATATATTAAAATAAAACACTTCCAAAAGGAATCGGTTAAAAAACTTCTCAATTCAATTAAGGAATTAAAACCTGACGCAATCCAGTCTCCTTTACGTTTTGAAGATCTCGGCGAAGATCTTATTATTTCATTCCAGGCAGATAAAAATGATTCAAAATATATTGCAGGAAAACTGGAAGATATTGGTGTAAGCATTATTGATTTAAAAGAAAAATTAAATGCAAATGCTTCGAAACCTGTAATTTCAAAATCCTCTCCCACGTTTGCCCCATTGATAAAAAAAGATACCATTGACCAGAGCAAAGGTTTAACAGGGGAATCTAAAAGATTTGATGAATTGGTTGAAAACGGTAATTATATTGAGTTATATAAAATATCAAGAAATATTACACTTGGATTAAGCGTTCAGCAGGCAGCTAAAGCTCGATTCAGACCTGCAGTTGATAATGCCATTGAACTTGCTTACCAGAAAGGATTGAAAAATAAATTAGATTTCCGGAACAACCTAAAAAGACTAACGGATATAGCTTCAGATAAAATTCTGAAAGCTAATAATATGATTGATGAATTAAGAAGAGCCGGAATTTGCGCAATAGATATTTGTACATACAGAAAAGATGATTACGATGAATTGATAGGAATTGCAAACAACACACGCTTATTAAATGTTATAAATCTTAAAGCAGTAGTTAAGTTTTCTGATCTTGTTATGGGAGACAGGGAATTTCATAAAGAAGAAATAGAAACAGCGGTTAAGAAATTAAACACACGGTGGTTATATAGTGCACATCTTAGCAGTGCAAAAGATCTAACCCCCGGTGAGTTGGGCAAGTATGAAAGGTTTATAAACTTTATTATTCATACAAGGAAATCAGAAGAAAACGAAAAGTATGTTTAACAGCTTAATAACCAGGGAATAACAATTTTTAATTGATTAAACCATCTTTTATTTCAAGCACTTTATCTGCTACCCGCATCAGTTCCGGGTTATGAGTAACAATAATGAGAGTTTTGTCAAACTTATCTCTTAACTCAATAAATAAATTTGTCAGGATGTTGCTGTTAACAGAATCAAGGTTACCTGTCGGCTCATCTGCAAAAATTATATCCGGTTGATTAATCAATGCTCTTGCTACAGCAACTCTTTGCTGCTCACCTCCGGATAACTCGGCAGGTTTATGTGAAATTCTATCTTCTAATCCAATTGATTTAAGTATCTCTGTTGCTTTTGAAATTGATTCTTTAAATGGCAGCCCTGCTATCATTAAAGGGATAGCAACATTTTCTTCAGCAGAAAATTCCGGCAGAAGATGATGAAACTGAAACACAAATCCAATATGTTTGTTCCTGAATGTTGACGATTGTTTTTCATTAAGCTTAAAAATTTCATTTTCGTTTATAACCACTTTACCTTCATCTGGTAAATCTAACCCGCTTAAAATATGCAACAATGTGCTTTTACCTGCGCCGGATGCGCCGACGATTACTGTAATTTTTTTTCGCTCAATCTCAAGTGAAATTCCTTTCAGAACATTCAGCTTCTTATTCTGCACGCTCTGGTAAGACTTAACAATATTTTTTGCAGTTAAAATAATTTCACTCATATTGCTTTCCTGTTAGTATAGGAAAAATTAAAAAAGTACATAGGTTTATTCCCATTTTATCGCATCCAGTATTTTAATTTTTAACGCGCGCGAGGCCGGGTACAAGGAAGCAATTGCCGAAAGCAAAAAGGACATACCTGCAACAGCAATAAAATCGGAAATTCTTAATTCCATCGGCAAGGCATCAATAATGTATCTTGTCGGGTCAAGCGGATAGATTTTAAAATTAAGTTGAATAAGTACAACGGCAAGTCCAAGTAAAGCTCCGGTAATGGTTCCAATAAAGCCAACAAGCATACCTTCAAACATGAAAATCCTTACAATTGATTTTTCTTTTATTCCCATTGAACGGAGAATCCCAATATCTTTTTTCTTTTCTATAACAGACATGGTCAGTGAACCAAGCACATTAAATGTTGCTACTGCTATAATGAGACTAAGGATTATGTAAGCAGCCCATCGTTCTATAAGCATCATACTGTATAAGTCCTTGTGCAAATCGAACCAACTTTGAACACTATAATCTTTGCCCAATACAGATTTGAATTCATCTCTTAGTCTATTGGATTCCTCCATGTTTTTTAGTCTTACTTCATAACCTAAAATCTTACCTTTTGCCGCCAGAAGATTCTGTGCGGATCTAAGTGAAGTAAAAACATAATTGAAGTCGTAGTCATTATTATTCGATTCAAAAATTCCGCGAACAACATATTTCCTGGTAACCGGCATTGAATACATTAACACGGATTTATAAACGTTGTTAAATGAGGTAATTGTTATCGTATCACCTATAAGGCTTTGGAGTTTTGTTGCAAGGTTCAAACCAATGATAATATCATTATCATCCTTCAAAATATATTTCCCATATTTCAAACTTGACTTAACTCCCCAGACATCTTTATCCGTTTTATAATCAAAGCCTTTTAAATCAAATACACTCAGGATGTTTTCCTTTTTAACAATTGCCTTGCCTTCTGTAAAAGCATAAAAGTCTAAAACTTTATTATTCCTTTCTAATAAGGATTTTATTGAATCCATTTGCAGGCGAGGATTTTCTGCTATTGATGTTATACGAAGATGCGGATCAAAATTAATAAGTATTGAAGAGACAAGACTACTGAATCCGTTAAAAACTGATAATACGATGATAAGAGCCGCAACGCCAATCGAAATTCCTATTGTTGAAATGAAAGAAATAATTGAAATAAAGTGCAGCTTGTGCTTTGTCCGTAAATATCTTTTCGCAATAAAGAATTCGATATTCATTAGTCGAACCTCAATGCTGCTATTGGAGTAATTCTGGAAGCGATATAGCCGGGTATAAGAGCGGTAATAGTACTGATTAATAATGTACCTGCCGATACAATAACATAATACGTCCAGTCAATTAACACAGGAGCCTGAGACATAAAGTAAACTGTTTCCGGAATAGTAATAATGTTAAACTCAACCTGCAGTTTGCTTAGTATAAACGCAAGAATATTACCAAGTAAAATTCCAATTGTTGATAAATAAAATCCTTGCATTAAAAAAATTCTAAGTATTGTCTTGCGTCTAGTACCAAGAGATTTTAAAATTCCTATTGCATTAGAACGTTCCAGGACAAACATCAGAATAGTTCCAACTATATTGAAAACGGCTACAACAACAATCAGGATAAGTGCAATAGGAATCAATCTTTTTTGCAAGTCAATCCAAGTAAAAATATTCTGATAAACTTCATAGATCGTACGTACGTAATATGGGTAACCAAGGTAATCACTTAAATTTTTTGCAAGGCTGTCAATCTTAGTTAAGGAGTTCAGTTTAATTTCATATCCATTCACACCGGAGCCCATTCCAAATATTTCCTGCGCCGATTTAAGATTTATATATGCAAATTTATCATCATACTCAGACATTCCGCTTTCAAAAATTCCAGTGATATAAAAGTCTTTAATTCCGGGTGGATTTTCTATACTTGGAACAGAATGATTCTTTAAGGTAAATAAGGTAACTTTTTCGTTTATGTTTACTCTTAATTCTTCTGCTAATTTTCTTCCGATTAATATTGGCGGATATTCTGTTTTATATTCTAAATCATATCTGCCTTTGATGATGTATTTGGTAAGATTTGAAACATCATACTCCGGACTGATTCCTTTAACATAAAGTCCGTCAGTATATTTTTTAGATTTAATTATTGCCAGGTCTGCGGCAAAAGGGGAGACACCAACGGCAAATGGTTTCAAGTGATTAAGAATAGCAGGTCTTACAACTTTATAATCCGGAAGACTTTTATTGCTGAAGGAATTAATGTGTAAATG
>CAZIDB010000269.1:0-6000 GCA_964537965.1 uncultured Melioribacter sp.
TGCACTCTTAACATATTTTTCTCCAAATTTTCGTTTAATAACTGTTTGATTTTACTCAAAGTTCAATTCACAATACAAGTTTATGAAATTCCGGTTTGTATTTCAAGGAAACAGAATTACCTGCGGTTGTCTACAATAAGAACGAATTCACCCTTTAACTTTTTACTTTCAGTTATTTTAAGCACTTCTTCTATGCTTCCCCTGTAAAATTTTTCGTTTGATGAAGTGAGTTCGTATGCAAGCACCACAGGAGTTGTTTTAGAAAATATCTTTGCGACATCAGATAATAAAGATTTTAACCTGTATGGTGTATCAAGAAAAATTATTGCCTCTTTAAGATGCCTTAACTTTGAAAGCTCTTTCTGCCTTTCTTCTTTTTTGGGAGAAAGCCAGCCGTAATAATAAAATTTTTCAAGATGGAATCCCGAAGCCATTATTGCAGTAAGCAGTGAACTTGCTCCCGGAACAGGAATAATCTGGACTTTGCTTGATAAGCAAAGATCAAGCAATAAATGTCCGGGGTCGGAGAATAATGGAGTTCCGCAATCGGAAATTAATGCGGCGGTCTCTCCCTTTGTTAACCGCGGAAGAATTTCATCCACCGATTCATTTTCATTATGCTCGTTAAGTGTAACAAGTTCTTTATCAATCTGGTATTGCGAAAGCAGGCGGCGGGCTTCTTTAAATTCTTCGCAGATAATAAAATTTGCAGATTGCAAAACTTCTAATGCACGCAGAGTAATATCCTTGTAATTACCAATCGGGGTTGAAACGATATAGAGTCTACCGTTCATCAACAGCCCCCTCTAACTCCCCCCAAGGGGGAGAATAAAACTAATAGTGTGAGGCAAAAAATTATCATTCTTTTTTATATAATCATTTCGGGCTTCTTCAATTGTTTCTTTCGCTCGCGAAATTCTATACTCAATTAATACCTTTTTATCATACGGCATAAAACAAGCCTTCTTGTTTTACGCTTAACTGAAACGGTGTTGACGGATTATTCATCTCGCGAAGAGAATAGATTTTATAATCAATTATTATATCATACTTAAGATTATAGGGATAAATAAACTCCAGAACCTCATCTTCAAAGCGCCAGTCAATTTCCCGTTTAAAAACAAACATCAAATCATAATCAGAATCTGTATGGCCTGTCCCTCTAGCTTTGGAACCAAAGAAATAAATGCCAACAAAATCGCTGTATCTGTTTTTTAGTTCTTCCTTTATTTCTGCAATTACTTTTTCAATTTGTTTGTCTGTCATCTTACTATTTCTTAATGATGCAAAATCTGTGATAAGTACAATTAAATATACATGAAATAAAACTAAACTATACTTAAAGTTTTATTTTGTGGCAGAGGAAAAAGAGGGGGCTTTGAATCCCCTGTAAGTATCGAATTTCGAATTATACATAACGATGTTCATGTTTTCATCCCGCAGTGTACCGCCGCTTGGATAAAGATAAAAATCAGAAACCTTATCAATCTTTTCATCAGCCGGCAGACCGTTTTTTGTATAAAACTTTACACGGTAAAAGCCAAGCTCATATTTACCGTTCTTTATTTGTTCAAGAAGATTCTCTTCTGAAAAGATGAATAAGTCGTTCATAAAGAATTAAAGAAGCTCTTTAATTTTATCGTGTAAAGATTCCAGTACTACAACAGATTTCTCGTTCGTCTTTCTTACCTTAATTTCAACTTTACCGTCTTTCAGGTTTTTTTCACCAACAACAATTTGCAAAGGCATGCCAAGCAAATCCGCATCATTAAATTTAAAGCCAGCCGAAACATCATTCCTGTCATCCCAAATAACTTCGTAACCTTTGGCTGTTAATTCATTATAAAGTTTTTCGGATTCGGCAGCAATCTTCTCGCTTTTCATGTTCAAACTTAAAATCTGAATCTGGAACGGAGCCAAAGTTTTATCCCATACAATTCCTTTCTCATCATAATTCTGCTCTACATAACAAGCCATTACACGTTCAACGCCAATACCGTAGCTTCCCATAATTATAGGATGCTCTTCACCTTTTTCATCGACAAAAGTAGCACCTAATGCTTCGGAGTATTTTGTGCCGAGTTTAAATATATGTCCAAGTTCTATTGCTTTGAAAACATCTAACTTTGAATTACATCTTGTACAGGTTTCTCCGGCTTCAACAATCCGTAAATCATAATATTCACATTCAGGTACATCACGATTCATGTCAATCCCGCCGATGTGGTAATCATTCTTATTTGCTCCGCTGTAAAGATTATTTGCGTCTTTTAATCTTAGGTCCGCAATTATTTTATGTTTGAATCCAACAGGGCCAATTGAGCCGGCATCAGCACCGGTAATTTTCTTAAGTTCATCAGGGTGTCCCGGACGAACATAACCTCCAAGTATAGCTGTAAGTTTTGTTTCATTAACTTCATCGTTACCATTCATTAAAACGAGAACCGGATTTCCATCAGCAATGTATATTCTTGATTTAGCACATTCGGTTTCATTAATCTTTAAGAAAGTGCAAAGCTCATCAATACTTTTTACATTTGGTGTTGAAATCTCTTCAATCTGTTTGCTTTCCTTATGCCGTGGTGCAGCTTCAACAACAGATTTTGCTACTTCAACATTTGCCGCATAGCCGCAATGCTCACAGTAAGCAACAGTGTCTTCACCAGCTTCCGATTTAACCATGAACTCTTCAGAGCCGCTTCCGCCCATTGCGCCGCTTGATGCGCCAACGACAAAATATTTTATTCCGCAGCGGTCAAAAATATTTCTGTATGCTTTATCGTGAAGGCTGTAAGAATGATCAAGTCCTTCTTTTGATATATCGAACGAGTAAGCATCTTTCATAAGGAATTGTCTGCCGCGTATAACTCCGCTTTTTGGTCTCGGTTCATTGCGGAATTTGGTTTGAATCTGGTACCATATCTGCGGCATATCTTTATAAGATTTAAGAACGCCGCGTGCATGGTAAGTCATAATTTCTTCATGTGTCGGAGCCAAAACATAATCTCTGTTTTTTATATGAAACAAAATATCTCCGAATGCTTCAACGCGGTTTGTTTCCTCCCAGATTTCTTTGGGATTTAATGCCGGCAGGTGAAATTCCTGTCCGCCGATTGCATCCATTTCTTCACGGATTATTTGAGATACTTTTTTAATTACCTTATAACCAAGAGGCAGGAAAGAATAAATTCCGGCGGAAAGCATTCTAACCATTCCGGTTCTTAACATTAAAATATGGCTTGGAATTACCGCATCGTTTGGCACTTCCTTTAACGTAGGCACGAATGATTTACTTAACTTCATAGCTCCATTTAATTTGTTTGAATTGACTTCAAAAATACGGAAATGAGAGGCGAATTCAAAAGAAGGGAGCCTCTTTTAAGAACATATTAGAGTTTGATCAAATAAATTTCCAGCATATCAACTAATCATACTATTTCACTTCATGTGAAGAGTTCTCTACAAGGGTTTATAAAACCAATCTGAGGGATCCATGTATAAACCGCTTGCCGGAAAAAAATATCGCTTACAGTAAAATGAGAACAATAATCCAGAATTTAAAATCACACCTTGTAACAATTAGAATACTGAAGTATCTAAACTATCAGAAAATTTAACTTGATTGCTAATGGTTTGGTATTCTGAAATATTTAAGACAAAGTTTGAATCCTGAGGAGGTTAATATGAATATTAAGATATTTCTGCTGGTTATGATTGTGGCTGCCGTTATATGGTATGTTGTAGCCAGCCTTATGATAGTAAGTGAATTATCAAAAAGAAAACAGAAAATTCAATTTGTTTTAATAAGGTTTATGATTCCGGTGTATGCACAGCGGTATAAAAAAATTACTCTTGAAGAAACTGGACATGTAGGGTCTCTGTTCTATCATTGGATAATTTCCATTAACATAGCTCTTGTTTTTACTATTGCTTTTATTATTGCCAAATTTTCTGGTTAGGTAAAATATCTCAAAGCTAATTACCAATTAAGAACAAAAAATTTTGTTTGAAAAGTAAAATTGCTATTGACAATCGTGTTATATATTTCTAACTTGATGTTAGAAATACATAACATTTGGTAAAGGATTAAATATGAAAAAGACAATTTCAATTTTCGTTATTATCGGATTAGTTGCAGTTACACTTATCCTTTGGATTGTGAAAACCCGAACAATAACCTACCAGGATATCCTGATGTTGGGAGGTGTACTGGTGGTAGTTGGATTTGCAGTGTTTATTGGAATTAACAGAATAAAAAGTGTAATTCAAAAAGAACCGTTTGAAGATGAACTGTCAAAAAAGATAATGACAAAAGCTTCATCAATATCTTATTACATCTCTATCTATCTGTGGCTTATTATAATGTACTTTAGTGATAAAGTGACATTAGAATCTCACAGCCTTATTGGTGCAGGGATTCTGGGAATGGCGATCATTTTTCTGCTGAGCTGGATTGGTGTTAAAATGTTTGGTGTTTCAAATGGATAATAGAATAAAAGAGCTGCGTGCAAAACATAATTTATCTCAGCTTGAGCTGGCACAAAAAGCGGGTGTTAGAAGAGAGACAATTGTTTTTCTTGAGAAAGGTAAATACAATCCTTCACTCAAACTGGCTTATGATATTTCAAGGATTTTTAATCTCTCAATTGAAGAAGTGTTCGTTTTCAATAATGAAAAGTGACTGAGTTATTAATACAAAGAGTTTTCAATTTAACTTAGGAGGTTTGCTATGTTACAGGGTTATATGAATTATAAAAATACTTACCTGACTATGGTACTAATTTGCTGCCTGTCCCTGACGATTTATGCAAGGCATATTCAACCGGTTGATTCCATTCAAACTGAAAAAACATTTTATGCAATCCAGGTAAATGATGTTCTTTGCGGATATACCGAAGCGACTGAATCAATGATAGCTAAAGATGGAAAAAACTTTGTTGAACAGAAATCGAGTATGTTTCTAATGCTGTCATTGCTTGGCAGTGCTTTTAATTCTGAAATGAATTCGGAAGCTATTGTTGATCCTGAAACAAGAAGATGTATGTTCATGAAAACAAAGGTTAAACAGTCTTCTGTAGAAATGAGTATTGAGATGTCTCTTCAGGATAATAAATCAATTATTATTTCTTCAATGAATAACCAGAAAAAAGAAATAGAAATAACACCCGATATAATTGTTGGTTCCGATGAAATGTTCTCTCGCCTTAAAAAGGACATTTATGAAGAGGGAAAAAGTGAAATAAACTACGATATACTTGAAATTATTGAAGGAGAAGTACAAAACTCATCATTTAAAAAAATAAAGGAAGAGAAAATAGAACTTGCGGGGAAAACGTATAATACAGTTGCAATTGAACAGGTAAATAATAAAACGGGAAGAAAAACCACTTACTGGTTATCTCCGGAAAATGATTACTTTGTAATGTTTGAAGTACAACAAAGAAAAGTTTATTTGGCAGACCAAAGTGTGGTAGATAAAATTAAAGTTGCAAATATGGATGAAAACATCTTTACGAAAGCAAACGTTTCCATTTCTGATATACAATCAATTGAATACATAAAAATAAATGCTGTTATTGAACCTACCGGAAAAAAACTTAATGTTGATGATTTAAATGTACCCGGACAGAAGTTTAGCGGGACAGTAGTGGATAATCACATAGAGGGAATTTTTGAGATTTCATATAAAAAGTATAACGGAGAAAATGCGGACAAATTTCCACCTGAGAATATTGACGAATCAATTAAAAAATATTTGACAGCCGAAGATAGGATTGAAAGTAATGACCCGGTATTGATTGATAAAGCAAAAGAAATAACCACCGGGGCAAAAGATAGCTGGGAAGCTGCAGTAAGATTAAGTAAATGGGTTGCAGATAATATCCATTATGCAATTCCCGGTGGTGGAACACCCAGAAAGACTTACGATATCAGGGCGGGTGAATGCGGAGCACATTCGTTCTTGCTTGCAACTTTTTGTAGGAGCGTCGGAATTCCGGC
>CAZIDB010000270.1:0-5972 GCA_964537965.1 uncultured Melioribacter sp.
ACGAGCAGCATCGTTTTGGTGTTGCACAAAGATTAAATATTATAAGTAAAGGAATTTCACCTGATGTAATTGTAATGTCTGCCACTCCAATTCCAAGAACTCTTTCAATGACGGTTTACGGTGACCTGGATGTTTCCGTAATTGATGAAATGCCGAAGAACCGGAAGCCGATTAAAACTTATTTACGCGGAGAGAAAAAACTTCCTGAGATTTATAAATTTATAATTGATAAAGCGAAGTCAGGCTTGAAGACTTACATAATTTTTCCGCTTGTTCAGGAATCTGATAAACTTGAGCTAAAAGCCGCCATTGCTCATTATGAAGAATTGAAAAATCATCATCTTAAAATTTTACAGATTGGATTAATTCACGGGCAGATGTCTTCAAAGGAAAAAGACGAAGCAATGTCTGCATTTGCACAAGGACAGTATGATGTTCTTGTAGGAACTACTGTTATTGAAGTCGGAATTGATATTCCCGAAGCGAACATAATAATTATTAACGATGCTCACCGTTTCGGGCTTTCTCAGTTGCACCAGTTAAGAGGAAGAGTCGGCAGAGGCGACAAGCAATCCTTCTGTATCCTTGTTACAAGAGATGAATTTGCCGAAAAAATTAATTCGGCAATCAGTTCAGAGTTTCTTTCTCCTTCCCAGTTGGAAAAACAAAAAACAGTTACAAGACTCCAGTCGATGGTAAAATACAACAGCGGATTCGACATTGCCGAGATAGATTTTAAATTACGCGGACCCGGAGATGTTTTCGGAGTAAGGCAAAGTGGTATGCCTGAGTTGAAATATGTAAACGTTATTGAAGACACGACACTCATCATGCAAGCCAGGGATGCGGCTTTCAGGCTTATTGCGGAAGATCCCAATCTTAGTTTTCCCTCTCATAAAGTTATAAGGACAAACCTTATTGCATCTTACAAAGACAAACTTCACTACTCTAAAATTGCATGAAGATGATTTTTTTCATGCAGAATTAATTTTTCCTCCTGCATCACAGAAAAAATTTTTTTGATTCTATTTTTTAAAAATTGTTTCATTCAAAAAAAACTTTTTTTATTTTTACAAGTGTTGTTAAAAAAATTTTTTCTGCTAACGATGATTAATGTGAAGATTGATTAAGAAAAAATTTTATAACGAAAAAATTTTGTATACAAAAAGTAAGGAGCAACTATCACTTTTCACTTTGACGGCATTCGGTTGAATGTTGCGCTTACATATAATGTAAGACCGGAAGAAGAATCGATAGACAAAATTCTTGCTTCCAATGAAATCGTCTCCTCAAAATCAAACTTATCTCAGACTTCACAACCAAAATTCAACGACACCTATGCTGAGTGGGATACTTTTGAAACGGTTGACGCAGTTAGGAACGCACTTTCGCTGTATAATAACATCAATTTGGTTGAAGCTGATGAAAACGCCTTCGAAAAATTAAGAACACTTAAGCCAGATATCGTCTTTAATGTTGCCGAAGGCCGTTATGGCATAAGTCGTGAAGCACAAATTCCCGCTATGCTTGATATGCTCAGGATTCCTTACACAGGTTCAGATCCTTTAACTCTTGCTACCTGCCTTGATAAAGCAAGGACAAAAGAAATTCTTACTTACCATGGTATAAGAACCGCAAAATTTATAAGAGCAACTTCAAAAGAAGATTTAAAAGATTTCGCACTTTGGTTTCCTGTCTTCATAAAACCAATCGGTGAAGGTTCAAGCAAAGGTATCTTCAACAATTCTTTCATTCAAAATATGAAAGAGCTTGAAGAAGCGGTTGAGACTAACTCAAAAATTTATAACCAGCCTTCACTTGTTGAAGAGTATTTACCGGGACAAGAATTTACAGTTGCATTGCTTGGCAATGACGGTGATTTAAATGTTCTTCCGATTGTTGAAATGAATTTTGATTCGCTGCCGGGAGACCTTGTACCAGTATATTCTTATGAAGCCAAGTGGATTGTTGACAAGAAAGAAAATCCGCTGGACATATTTAAATGCCCGGCACAAATCTCAAATGATTTGGAACAGAAAATTAAATCGGTTGCAACTAAAACATACAAGGTTTTAAATTGCAAGGACTGGAGTCGTATTGACGTGCGCTTGGATTCCGATGGTGAACCAAACATAATTGAGATTAATCCTTTACCGGGAATTTTACCTGATCCAAAGGATAATTCCTGTTACCCTAAAGCTGCAAGAGCTTTTGGATTGAATTACAATGACATGATTAATTCTGTACTGTTTGTTTCAGCAAAAAGGCACAAGCTCTTATGATAGACAGTCAGACTAAAATATTAATTTGTTATAATGAGCCGGTTAAGTTCTTCGATAATTATATCGGAAAAGAAATAACATCATCCACAGATAATGTTGATACTTCCGAAAGCGAACATGCTAACCAGATCGGGTTCATTATAACCTCGCTCCAGAATTATTTCGAGAACATTGAAGTTCTCTCTCTCGGTCAGAACATCGAATCGTTCATATCAAAGATTAAAAGATATTCCCCGGATGTAATCTTTAATCTTGTTGAATCAGTAAACGGTATTTCATATCTGGAAGCTTTCATTGCAGGTTTGTATGAACTTCTTCAGGTTAATTACACCGGTAATGCACCAATCTGCCTTGCTACCTGTTTAGATAAATCAAGAACAAAGCAGATTCTTGCTTCGAATAATATAAAAGTACCGGGTTACTACATAGCTCAATACAAGAATAAAGAATACTTAACCGAATTACATCTTGAGTTTCCTGTTATTCTTAAATTGCTTAAAGAAGATGCAAGCATTGGAATATCGGAACTCTCGGTTGTTAATAATATTGATGAAGTAAATGAGCGATTGGAATTCCTGTATAAAACCTATAAGCAGGACGTTCTGATTGAAGAATATTTAAATGGAAGAGAGTTTAACGTTGCCGTATTAGGCGGAATGGTTTTGCCCGTTTCTGAAATTGATTTTACCGGCTTACCAAAAGATTTTCCAAAAATAGTTACTTACGAAGGCAAGTGGTCTCCGCAAAGTGTTTACTTTAAACACACAAATCCTGTTTGCCCCGCAGATATTAATGATAATTTAAAATCGAAATTAGAGAACATTGCTTTGAAAGCTTACAAAGCATTAAACTGCAGGGACTATGCAAGGGTAGATATTCGCCTGAATAAAAATAATACTCCTTTTGTAATAGAGGTAAATCCAAATCCGGATTTATCTACAGATGCCGGCTTTGCAAGAGCATCAGGAGTAGCGAATATGAATTACCCGGAACTGCTTAAAACAATAGTTGATTTTGCAATTGAAAGGAAAGTAAATGATACGAAAGTTAAAGTCTGACGACAGACAGCAAATAGTTGATCTGCTTTCCCGTACAAGCAATTTTAAGCAGGTTGAGTGCGATGTTGCTATAGAATTAATTGATATCGCTATACTTAGACCGGAACAGGAAGATTACAACATTTATGTTTACGAGGACAATGGAATAATTGAGGGTTACCATTGTACTGGTAAGAGACCGCTTACAGATGGAGTTTTTGATTTGTACTGGATTGTTGTTGATCCCAAAGTACAAGGCAAAGGTATTGGCAAACAGCTTCTTAAACACTCGGAAGAATTTGTTTCTGAGAATAAAGGAAGATGGCTGCTTGCTGAAACATCATCTAAAGATGATTACGATAATACAAGAAATTTTTATTTAAGGAATAATTACAAAGTAGTTGCACAGATAGACAACTTCTATTCCTTGAATGACAGCATGATTATTTTTGGAAAATATTTTAACTAAATATAAAGGGAAAATCGATGGAACAATGGCAGCAAATGCTCAGGCAGAGCATTCACTCGGTCGATCAATTAGTGGAGAAATTTAATCTTGATCGGAAAATTGCCGAACAACTTGATAAATTTTTCCAGGCCAGAATCAATCCCTACTACCTAAGCCTCATTCGCACTCCGGGTGATCCTATCTGGAAACAATGCGTTCCTCATCAGGATGAGCTTGAAGATATGGATGCAAGCGAAGACCCGTTAAACGAAGATGCAATGAGCCCGGTTCCTAACATTACACACCGCTATCCGGACCGTGTATTATTCCTTGTTACAAGTCAATGCGGAATGTACTGCAGATTCTGTACACGCAAAAGAAAAGTTGGTAACTCCGATAAAATTTCCATGCGTAACCTTGAATCCGCTTTTAATTATATAGAAACACATAAAGAAATCCGTGACGTTATACTTTCAGGCGGCGACCCTTTGATGCTTACTGATACTATGCTTGAAAAAATACTGAAACGTCTTCGTCAGATTCCTCATCTGGAAATTATTCGTATTGGTTCTAAAATGCCATGCGTTTTACCGCAGAGAATAACTCCTAAACTTTGCAATATGATTAAGAAGTATCATCCTGTTTATGTTAATACTCATTTTAATCATCCCTGGGAAGTTACACCTGAAAGCAAAAAGGCATGTGAGATGCTTGCTGATGCGGGAATACCTGTTGGCAACCAGACTGTTTTGATGAAAGGCGTTAACGATGACCCTGCCGTTATAAAAGAATTAATGCAGAAACTTTTATTTATGCGCGTTAAACCTTATTACCTTTATATGGCAGATGAAACAAAAGGCGCTAACCATTTCAGAACCTCTATCCGTAAAGGAATTGAGATTATGGAAAACCTGCGCGGACATACAAGCGGATTGGCAATTCCTTACTTTGTAATTGATGCACCGGGCGGTGGTGGAAAAATTCCATTGTTACCGGAATATGTACTTCATCATGATGACGAAAAGATTATTATGCGTAATTACAAGGGCGAAGTATATATGTATGAAGATATAGAGGGCAAGAAAGAAGCTCTAAGAAAAATCAATCTAGAAAAGAAAAGCCGCAACGGTAAACAACCAAAGAAACTTAAGGAATACAAACCCGAAGAGTTTACCGAAATGGTTTTGAGCGAGATATAAAAATATTTTTACGTTCTCACATAATTTTTACACACCCCTTCTTTTCCCGCCGAAAAAGGGAAATGTGAAGGGGTGTGTTTTTTTATAGAATAGAAATTTTCTCTCACCCAATTTTTCCCTAATTTTCTTCCGCACAATTACAAATTATTCACAAGGTTTAAAATGAAAACAAGATTTATTAACGCTTACCGTGGAAACACTTTCTTCCTTATGAACATTCTTAAAGACCTTAAAGATGAAGATATGATGTTAAGTACAGGCGAATCCAATACTATAGGCTGGATTCTGGGACACATTACCAACTCAAGGGGAACATTACTAAAAAGATTTAACAAAGATGTTGAGATTAAAGAAATTGAAAAGAACTTTGAGCGCGGAGCAATTAAGAACAAGGAGCTTAAAGTAAACCTAGAAGAAACATTAAATGATTTTTCTTCCCGCGGAGAAATGCTTGCTAAGACCTTAGAGGAATTTACCGAAGAAGATTTCAATAAAGATCTTGGAATACCAATGCCTGGTGGTAAAAGTGACGTTGCAACAGTTCTTGCATTCTTAACCTGGCATGAAACATTTCACATTGGACAAATAGATTTGATTAAAGCAGCATGCGGCAAAGGCGGAATAAAGTAAGCAGAAGTTTGACTGGAAACCTAATTATGAATGCTGAATTTTGAATTATGAATGATACATTTTGAAATATGTGTCAGAAAAATTTTTTATGTGAAGGTTAAGGTTCTACCCAAACCTCCCAAGTATTACTTAATTAAAATCATCTTCCTGGAAACCGATATATCTCCGTACTTCAGGTTATAGAAATAAATCCCGGAAGATACTTCATTTCCAAAATTGTCTTTACCATCCCACGTTACAGAATATTCACCGGCATTCTTATTTTCATTAACAAGAGTCTTTATTTCTCTGCCAAGCATATCGTAAACCCCTAATCGAAATGGCGAACTGCGGTTCGCCCCTACAACAGGAATAGTAAATTTTATTTTACAGTACA
>CAZIDB010000271.1:0-5922 GCA_964537965.1 uncultured Melioribacter sp.
ATGCTTGATGGAATTGATAACGATTGGAAAATGACAAATGAGCACTCAATTTCCTATCCATATTTACCACCCGGTAATTACATTTTTAAAGTTAAAGCAAAAAGCAGTGACGGTATATGGAGTGAAAATATTGCGCAGATTGTATTCATAATTAATCCACCTTTCTGGACGACATTTTGGTTTAGAGGTATTATAATATTAATTGCTGGTGCCTCTATTTATCTTTTTTATGTTTATAAAACAAAGCAAGTTAAAAGAAGAAATATTGAATTATCTTTGATGGTTAAAGACAGAACCAAGGAACTTGAGCAGGAAAAAAATAAATCTGATGAACTCCTTTTAAATATTCTTCCGGATATACTTGTTAACGAATTAAAACAGAATGGTTTTGTACAACCACGTGAATATAAAAATATTTCTATTATGTTCACTGACTTTAAAGGCTTTACATATATTGCAGATGTTCTGCCGGCAGATAAATTAGTAAATGAGTTGAATGAGATTTATAAAGAATTCGACAAGATTATTGAAAAGAATAAAGTTGAAAAATTAAAAACTATTGGTGATTCTTACATGATTGGTGCCGGTCTTCCGGTTGAAACCGAGGATCATGCCATTAAGATAATTAAGACAGGACTTGAAATGCAGGAGTATATTTGTGAACGTAATAAAACTTCTGCTATCAAATGGGATATGCGTGCCGGTGTACATTCAGGGAATGTAATTGCCGGTGTTGTGGGCACAAAGAAATTTACTTATGATATTTGGGGTGATACTGTTAATATTGCAAGCAGATTGGAGAGTGCAGGATCACCTGGTCAAATAAATATTTCGGCATATACTTATATGTTAGTCAGGGACCATTTTATTTGTGAATACAGGGGAAAAGTATCTACTAAAGGGAAAGGGGAATTAGATATGTATTTTGTTAAAGAGCAAAAGGACATTGACTAAAACTCAAAACTTACTTGCTAAGTCAATTCAAATTTAATATGCAAATATTGTGATTCCTGATAATTGATATATTAAGGCACTTGATTTTAATCCAATGTTTATTAAAATTCACACAGGAAAAATTATTTATAGGTGCAGATATGAAAAAAATATTTACGATTATATTTTTGTTTTTTATTTGTCAAAATCTTTTCTCTCAAGAAAAGATTGACACGGTATATTATACCTTTAATATTGTAAATCCCAATACTGGTATTACTTCAGGAACAGATAATGGTTTCTTTCTTGAAGGTAATTATCTTACTATTAAACCTCAGGCTCTTTCAGACGCATATGCTCAGTGGCAAAATGTATATGATGCACTTGTAGGTTCAAATTTAGGGTTAGAAGTTGGTTCTCTGGACACAACAATCCTTCTTAATATTACCTTAAATGAATTAAGCTCGGTATCATCTTCATATGATGAAATTGCCGGACAAACGGTTTTTATGTATTTAGAGGTAGATGTACTTGAACGTGATCATTGGTATCAGGTCAATGATCATTACTATTTTCATAACGGTAAGAAAGCTTTCATGAATATTCCTGTTACAACCGCTTTTCAGAATTTCTGTACATCGATTGGAATCGATATCAATTCTGGAATTTCATTTGCTTATCTTGAAGTTGATAATTTGGGGAATGAATATTGGGAACCAAGCGGATTAAGCTGGTCAAAAGATACAGATACGATTAGGTTGAGCCTAGAACACTTTTCGAGATTTGCCGGTGGTGGTAAAACTCTTTCTTCTGTTGATAGAATGATTGATAAACCGGACGTATTCAATCTCAAACAGAATTATCCGAATCCATTTAATCCAACTACAAATATTATTTACAGCATACCTAATTCCGGTTATGTGGAAATAAAAATATATAATGTTTTAGGTGCTGAAGTTCAAACTCTTTTAGCCCAACAAAAAAATGCCGGTACTTATGAAATAATTTTTAATGCAAATAATCTCAGTTCGGGTATATATTATTACACAATCCGCTATCAAAATCTTCAGATGACCAGAAAGATGATTTTAATTAAATAGAATTTTGGTATTTTAAAAACCGTAGTTATGCTACGGTTTTTTATTTTATACGTGGGTATTATATGAAAGCTTTAAAAATCATTTTGATTGTTATTGCAGTTCTTTCCTTTTCTTCCTGTATTGATACGCCAAAAGATATGGTTTTGCCCAACTGGGATGTTGACGTAAATCTGCCGATTACATCAAAAACTTATACTTTAGTTGATATAATAGATCCTAATTCGAATCCTAACCTTACTATAAGCGGAGAAGCCGGCAGTGATAGTCTTTATGTTCTGATGGCAAATGATCTTGAAGATACTTCGCCAGTTGCTGATAATATAATGATTCCAATTAAAGTGATACCGGAAAACCTTGATATTTCAGGAACAGGTACCGGAAGTAATGATATTATTTACACACCGGATAAAGATTACAGAATTGATTCTGCTGAGTTTTATACGGGTTCATTTTACCTTGAACTTGAAAACCGGGATAACACTTCTTCATTAAATTATAAAATCTGGATTCCGGGTTTTAAAAAGAAAACTGACAAAAGCGTTTTAAGTATCGAAGGTTCACTTAATCCCGGTGAAATAAGGTATGCAGAATTACCGATAACAGATTACAGGTACGCTCAATTAAAAAAATATGCATATAACTCTGATTCAACACAAAGAGCTGATGGAATACTAATCAGGGGCAAAGCTGTTGTAAGCGGTACGCAGGAAATTAAATTTTATTCCCGTGTTGCAAATTCCAAAATTACTTTTAGCAGGATTGTTGGAAAAATTAAGAAGACAGAGTTAAGCTATCAAAAATCACGGTTCGACAATTCATTCGGTAAGCAGACAATTGGATTTAACTCCAAAATTAATTTTAAAAGTATCAGGATGAATCTTTTAGGGCGAACGATTGGAACATTGAGAAATTTCAAAATTATTCTTGACTCACTTTCTATTATGGGCCAGAATAAATTATCAAATGGTTCACTCGGTTCTCCTTATTATTTGAGAATCCAGGGAAAAGAATATTTTACAGATACATTAATTGCCGGAACAGATTATAACAGGATATTTACGCAGACAAATACAAATCTTTCAGACTTCCTTTCAAAATTTCCTGACGTAATAACATTAGGAAGTAAAGTTATACTTGATAATATAACTCCTAATTCAGCTGGTGCAGTCTCAAATAAAGATTCAATCCGGTTTAATATTGACCTGACTGCCCCGATGATTATTTCTGTTGCAGATGCCGGATTTACCGATACTTTAGATGTGGATATTTCTGATAATGACAGGGAAGATATTGTTAAAGGTAATTCTGCAAATCTTACAGTTGAAATTCAAAATTCAATTGCACTTGGTTTAATTGCAAAATGTACTTTTACTGACAGGAATTATAATCCACTGTTCAGCATTAAAAATTCAGTTGATAACAAGAATGAATTTTTAATTTCACCTGCCAGCGTTGATATTAATGGTATTCCAATTTCATCCGTAAATACAAAACTAAATTGTGTTCTTGTTAACGATGATTTTGAAAAATTTAAAAATGCTGAGTTTATAATTATCGAATTGAAAATCAGGTCAACAGGCAGTACAAGCAGTACATTCGGACCTTTTGTTCAGGTGAGGGCAAAGGACTGGCTGAAGTTCAGGGTTTACGGCGGCGTTAATTATAATCTTGACCTTGAAGATGAAGGAGGGAATTAAAATGAAAAAGTCTCTTCTTTGTTTTTTATTTATTGTATTTTTTACAAGTAATTTATTTCCGCAGATTGGGTCTTACGGAGCAGGGGACGCACGATCTGTCGGTCTTGGAAAAACATATACTGCTTTAGCCAATGGTGTCTTTTCAATCGGGAGTAATCCAGCGAATCTTATGCTGGATTCAAATCTGAATTGTGAATTATCTTCTGTTTTACCTTTTCCAAGTTTATATGCAAGAGCAGGTTCGGATTTTATAACAATCAAAGATTATAATTATTTCTTCGGTGGGGTGGAAGATGCATCCGGAAAAACTGTCGGTAGATATTTAACTGCTGCAGATAAGGCAAGATTAAAATCTATTTTTGAAGACGGAGGTACTGTACTTGGAGATTTTGCAGTAACTTATTTCTCTTTTTCAATAAAGGTTGACGATAAAATCGGGGCATTTGCCTTCAGTATTAGTGATGTTGCCGGATCAAACTTTAATTTTCCGGAACAACTTATTAGTCTTGGTTTAGATGGAAACCAGGTTGGAACTGTTTATACTTTTGATGATGCAAAATTAAAAGCCTGGTGGTTAAGAAACTACTCATTAACTTATTCCCGCTCCTTCCCGGAATTAGAACAGAACATCTTTGAGAAAATATCTGCCGGATTGACTTTAAAATTAATCCAGGGATTTGCTTATGTAGGATCAGAAAAAGTTGAAACTTCATTATCAACAGGTGCGTACAACCAGATTATAGCCAACGGTAATACCGAGTTTTACTCTGCCTTCTCAGATGACTTTAATGTTAAGTATGATTTCGATTCAACTAAAACAAAAAAGGATGCCGATATCAGTCCGTTTCCTTCTCCAGCCGGTACAGGATTCGGTTTTGATTTCGGTTTATCTGCTGTGTTAGATGATATATGGACTTTTGGAATTTCCATTACCGATATCGGCAGCATCAACTGGACAGAAAATGCAGCGCGTTACAGTTCCAACACTGCATTTGTACTTAATGATATAACAGATAAGGATGAAGTTGATTCACTTAAAGATGCTCTTACCGGTAAAGGTGAATATGTGAATGAAATTTCAACAGCACTTCCAACTGCATTACATCTTGGCGCCGCATTTCAATTAGATAAATATCTTAAAGGAAATTTCCCCGGTAGGATGTTGTTAGTATTGGATTATCATCAGGGATTTAATGATCAGCCGTTGAACAGCACTAAGCCACGCTTCTCTTTTGGTGCTGAGTGGAAGCCAATGGACTGGATTCCTTATATACGAACCGGTTTTTCTTTCGGCGGTGCAGATAGCTTTGGCTGGGCGTTTGGGTTAGGAATTGATGCGAGTGTACTTGAACTTCATTTTGCCACACCAGATTTTCAATACCTGTTTATTCCAAATGAAGCAAAAAGAATTTCACTTGCAATTGGTTCTAAGTGGAAGTTGTAAAGTAAAATTTACTTTGGTGTTCGCAGCAAATTAATTATTGCGAAAACAAAAAAGATAATATTTGCAGACCAGGCAGTAACAACGGGATCCAATACTCCGTTCTTACCGAATGCCTGGCTTATTTTCATAAATCCAAGATAAATAAAAGTAAACAGAAGGCTAATTCCAAACTGAAGCGCCAATCCTCCGCGTCTTTTACCTGAAGCAAGCGGAAATCCTATAAACACTACAATAAGACTCGAAAGAGCAAACGCAAATCTTGAATGGTATTCTATCAGAGTTCTTGTTGGGTCATTACCTGTCTTTAACTGATTAATATAAAAGTCATATAAATCACTTGTCGTCATTTCTTCCGGTTTCTGCTGCTTTGTTTTAATATCAATGGGTTTGAAATTCAGATTAGTAATTTTTTCCTCATTAAATTTTTGCAGCACTTCCTTGTTTCCTGTGAAAGATCTTTTTACACCGTTGAAAATTGTCCAGTTCATTTTAAGCGTATCATATTTCATTCTTACAGCATCAATTCTTGTTACCATCTCAATAGGATTATTTTTGCTGAAATCCTGTATGCTTACTTTATGAGCCTGGTAACTGCTCATATCAAAATAGCCGATGCTTACTATTCTGGTTTCACTATCCTGGAAAAAAATATTGTATCCCGGTATTGGAATATTCTTTTTCATGTTGGTGATTTCAATTTTTACCTTCTCCTTGTTTGCAAGAGGAGTAACGTAGCCGCCAAAATAAA
>CAZIDB010000272.1:0-5873 GCA_964537965.1 uncultured Melioribacter sp.
CGGGAATTTCACCGCGGAGAGCCATCTCTCTTAAAACCAAACGGGAAACACCAAACTTTCTGTAATATGATCTTGCTCTGCCTGTCATTGTACATCTGTTATGCAGACGGATTGGATTAGCGTTTTTTGGTAAAGCCTGCAAAGCTTCCCATTCGCCTTTTTCCTTTAATTCTTTTCTAAGCTTAGCGTATTTTGCTACCGTTTTTTTTCTTTTTTCTTCTCGGGCTAATAAACACTTTCTTGCCATAATTTTCCTTGTTAAGCTTGTTTAATTTCTTTCTTTCTGAATGGAACACCAAATGCGGATAATAATTCGTATGCTTCATTATCTGTTTTGGCTGAAGTTACAAAGGTAATATCCATACCTAAAACTTTTGTAATTTTATCTACGTTAATTTCAGGGAAAATAATCTGTTCTTTAATTCCTAATGTATAATTTCCTCTGCCATCAAAAGATTTATCAGGAATTCCTCTGAAGTCTCTAACTCTTGGTAAAGCAATTGTAATCAATCGATCAAGGAACTCATACATTTTTTCACGGCGTAGTGTAACCATAGCACCAATCTTCATTCCTTCTCTCAGTTTGAAATTGGAGATAGATTTTCTTGCTGTGCGTACACTTGATTTCTGACCAGTAATAGTTTCAAGGTCTCTTACAGCTTCCTCAAGATTCTTTGCATCTGCAACCGCAGAACCAATTCCCATATTAACAACAATCTTTTCCAGCTTTGGAACCTGCATAATGCTTTTATATGAAAACCTGTTTTTCAAATCCGCAACAATTTCCTTCTTATATTTTTCATATAATCTTGGAGTTACTTTTTCTTCAACAACAGCAGCTTTTTTCTCGGCAGGTTTTTCTGTTTTAGGAGCTTTTTTGCCGGTCTGCTCTTTTGGTTTTACTTCTTCTTTCTTTTGTTTCTTTTCAGCCATGTTAAAACTTTATCCTCGTAAAATTATTCTGGTAACATTTCGCCACTAGATTTATAAACTCTTACTCTTTTCTTCTTACCTGTTTTCTCATCGATAATCATTTGTTTGCCAATACGTGTCGGTTTACTTGTTTTAGGATCTATAATCATCACGTTAGAAACGTGAATAGGAGCTTCTTTCTCAACAATTCCACCTTGTGGATTTTTCTGACTTGGTTTAGTGTGTCTTTTTCTTAAGTTAACGCCTTCAATAATAATTCTGTTTTCTTTTGGGTAAACTTTAAGAACTTTACCGGTTTTACCATTAGAGTTACCGGCTACAACCATTACATTATCATTTTTATGAATCTTCATTTTATTCCTGCTCTTATAAAACTTCTGGTGCTAACGAAATTATTTTCATGAATTTTTTATCTCTTAGTTCGCGGGCAACCGGTCCAAATATACGAGTACCGCGTGGTTCATTCTGAGCATTAATAAGTACGGCAGCGTTTTCATCAAATCTTATGTAAGAACCATCTTTTCTTCTTACTTCTTTTTTAGTTCTAACAATAACAGCCCTGGATACTTCACCTTTTTTTACTGTACCACCGGGTATAGCAGTTTTAACGCTAACAACAATAGTATCACCAACGCTAGCATAACGTCTGCTGCTTCCGCCTAGAACTCTAATGCATTTAACTTTCTTGGCTCCTGAATTATCTGCCACTATTAAACTGGTTTCTTCTTGTATCATGTAGGTATCTCCTTCAGTGCTTCAATTACTTAGCTTTTTCAATTATTTCAACTAAGCGCCATTTTTTAAGTTTACTAAGCGGTCTGGTTTCCATAATCTTAACTCTGTCACCTACATTGCATTCATTCTTTTCATCGTGAGCCATAAGTTTAGTAGTTTTCTTAAAATATTTTTTATACAACGGATGAGCAACTTTACGTTCAATAGCAACTACAATGCTTTTATCCATCTTATTGCTTACGACATTACCGATTCTTGTTTTTCTTAAACCGCGTTTTTCCATTTAATGCAATAACTCCTATTAATCTTTCTTTACTTTGTTTTCTGCTGATTCGCGTTCATTAAGAATTGTTCTCATCTTAGAGATATCTCTGCGGATCAGTTTTAACTTTGCAGTGTTAGTCAACTGCTTCAAAGCATGAGAAAATCTTAGGTCGAGAAGATTTTTTTCTTCATCCTTTATTCGTTGAATGATCTCCTCATTTTTCATTTGTCTGATTTCGTAAATTTTCATTTAGCACGCCTTGCCTATTGTTCAAAATCTGGTCTAACTACAATTTTTGTTTTTATTGGAAGTTTATGAGATGCAACCGTTAAAGCTTCATGAGCTAAATCTTTGGTTACACCGCCAACTTCAAACATTATTCTTCCCGGTTTAACAACGGCTACCCAAAATTCAGGTGCACCTTTACCTTTACCCATTCTTGTTTCAAGAGGTTTTTTAGTAACCGGTTTATCAGGAAAGATACGGATCCAAACTCTGCCGTCTCTTTTCATTTTACGTGAAATGGCAACTCTGCATGCTTCAATCTGTCTTGATGTAATCCAGGCCGGTTCAGTTGCTTTAAGTCCGAAATCTCCAAACGAAATAGTACTGCCGCGGTATGCTTTGCCTGCTCTTCTTCCACGATGCGCTTTTCTATATTTTACTCTTTTTGGCATTAACATAAGAAAATACTCCTGTCAGTTACTCTGATGATCTTTTGCCGAGTATTTCACCACGACAAATCCACACTTTAATACCGATAGCACCATAAATAGTTTGCCCGGTAGCTGTTGAATAATCTATATCTGCTCTAATTGTATGAAGAGGAATTCTGCCGTCTTTGTATTGTTCGGTTCTTGCCATTTCGGCTCCGCCCAAACGTCCGGCGCACATTACTCTTATACCCTCAGCGCCCATTCTCATTGCCGATGTAATTGCACTTTTCATTGCTCTTCTGAAAGAAATTCTGCCTTCAATCTGTGAAGCAATATTTTCTGCAACCAAATAAGCATCAAGTTCTGGTCTTTTAATTTCTGTTATTTGAATTTTTACTTCTTTATCACTTATCTTTTTGAGTTCTTGTTCTAACTGAGCAATTTCTTTTCCACTTTTACCAATAACTACACCAGGGCGTGAAGTATGAATTGTTAAAATTACATTTTTAGAAGTACGGTCAATTGCAATTTTAGAGATACCAGCTTTTTTTAATCTTTGTCTAACGTACTGTCTTAGTTTTTTATCTTCAACTAGTTTACTGGAATAACTTTTACTTTCATACCAGTTAGAATCCCATCCTCTTATTATTCCTAATCTAAATCCAACAGGATTAGTTTTCTGTCCCAAAAAGCCTCCTAATGTTTACTCTTTTGTTGCAACAATAATTGTTAAGTGATTAGATCTTTTTTTAACTCTGTAAGCTCTGCCCATAGGAGCAGGTAAAATTCTTTTCATTGTTGGTCCCTGGTTAACAAATGCTTCTTTAACAAAAAGATGAGAAGCTTCAATTCTGTTTGCTTCTTCATTGTTAAGCATATTAGCAATTGCCGACCTTAAAACTTTCATAGCATCTTTAGAAGCATGCTTTGGCTGGAAGTGTAAAATTTCCATTGCCTGATCTGCAGATTTTCCTCTGATAAGATCAATAACCAATCGCATCTTTCTAGGAGACGAACCAATATATCTATGAGTTGCTTTTGCTTCCATTGTAACGTAACCTCGGCTTTAACTTTATTTAACTTTAGATGCTTTTTCTGCTTTAGTTCCCGGGTGACCGCGGAAAATTCTTGTTGGAGCAAATTCACCAAGTTTGTGTCCAACCATATTTTCCGAGATATAAACAGGAATCATTTTATTACCATTGTGAACAGCAATGGTATGTCCGACAAATTCAGGAAAGATTGTACTGGATCTTGACCATGTTTTCACAATTTTCTTTTGATTCGTCTGATTCATCTGACGAATTTTTGCTAATAATTTAGTACTTATAAAAGGACCTTTTTTTACAGATCTTGGCATCGATTACTCTCTTATACTACTTTCTACGTTTAATAATGTATTTATTCGATGGATTCTTTTTCTTCCTTGTTTTATAACCTTTAGCAGGTGTACCCCAAGGAGATACCGGATGACCGCCACCAGATGTTTTGCCTTCGCCACCACCCATAGGATGATCAACAGGATTCATTGCTACACCTCTAACATGAGGACGAATACCTCTCCATCTGCTTCTACCGGCTTTACCATAATTAATATTTTCATGTTCGGAATTTCCAACCTGACCATAAGTAGCAAGACATTCAACACTAATCATTCTAACTTCACCACTCGGCATTTTAAGCTGCGCATATTTTCCTTCTCTTGCCATCAACTGAAGTGATGAACCGGCGCTTCTACCTAACTGTCCACCTTTGCCCGGTTTTAATTCAACATTGTGAACGAAACTACCAAGAGGCATTTCCTTAAGTTTAAGAGCGTTACCAACTTTAATTTCAACTCCGCTGCCAGACATAACTGTTTCGCCAACTTTCAAACCATCGGGAGCAAGAATATATCTTTTTTCACCATCAGCATAATGTAATAATGCAATTCTTGATGTTCTGTTTGGGTCATACTCTAATGAAAACACCTTAGCCGGAATTCCATGTTTATCGCGTTTGAAATCGATAATTCTAAGTCTGCGTTTATGTCCGCCGCCTCTATGTCTTGAGGTTACTCTTCCTTTACTATTTCTGCCACCAGATTTTCTTAAGGCAACCGTAAGAGATTTTTCCGGGTCCTTTTTAGTAATTCCTTCAAATGAAGGATAAGACATAAATCTTGTTCCTGGTGTATTCGGTTTTAATTTTCTTATAGCCATTAAAATCTACTCCAATTCCCGAAGGATTACTGAACTTGTTCAAAGAGGTCAATCTTCTGACCTTTTTCCAAAGTTACAATTGCTTTCTTAAATCTTGCTGTCTTACCGGTAAAGCGTCCGCTCTTTCTGAACTGAGTTTTAGTTTTACCATCGTACTTAATTGTATTTACATCAACAACCTTCACGCTAAATTTTTCTTCAACTGCTTTAGCAATCTGAATTTTATTTGAGTTGTAATCTACAATGAAACCATATTTACCACTGGTTTCGCTTAATGCATTCATCTTTTCTGTGATGAGAGGTTTTAGTAATACCTGTCGCATTATTCAACCTCCTTTACTAAATTACTTTTAAATGTGTTCTCTAAAGCAGGAACAGCACTTTTTAGAATTACTAGCATCTGGTTATTTAGTATATCGTATGTAGCAGCATTATTAGCTTCAAGAATCTTTACCTTCGGAATATTTCTTCCTGACTTTACGACATTTTCAAGTTTACCATTAGTAAGTAAAAGAATTTTCTTTTCTTCTAATTTTAATGCGCTCATAATTTTGGAGAACTCTTTTGTTTTTGGCGCATCAAAATTAAAATCTTCAACCACCATCAACTGCTCATCTTTAACTTTATAAGAGAGAGCTGATTTTCTTGCAAGCCTTTTAACTTTTTTATTTATATCCTGGCGATAATCTCTTGGTTTAGGGCCGAATATTGTACCGCCGCCAACCCAAAGAGGTGATCTTGTCGTACCGGCTCTTGCGCCGCCTCTTCCTTTTTGACGCCAGGGTTTTTTGCCACCACCGCTTACTTCACTTCTTTCTTTAGCTTTATGTGTGCCCTGTCGTTTATTTGCTAAAAATGCTTTTACATCCAAATAAATGACGTGATCATTCGGTTCAACCATAAAGATTTCATCATTAAGCTCTATAGTTTCGCTGCTTTTAGTACCATCTATGTTATATACGTCTACTGTCATTTTTAAACCAAGCTTATTTATTTATTTCAACTATTGAATTAATTGCTCCAGGAATTACACCCTTAATCCTCATGATATTCTTTTCCGGAACTACTTTAATAAGCTTCAGG
>CAZIDB010000273.1:0-5860 GCA_964537965.1 uncultured Melioribacter sp.
GTGATCATTCGGTTCAACCATAAAGATTTCATCATTAAGCTCTATAGTTTCCCCGCTTTTAGTGCCATCTATTTTATATACGTCTACTGTCATTTTTAAACCAAGCTTACTTATTTATTTCAACTATTGAATTAATTGCTCCAGGAATTGCACCCTTAATCATAATGATATTCTTTTCCGGAACTACTTTAACAACCTTCAGGTTTCTAATTGTAACCTGTTCAAATCCCATTCTGCCAGCCATTCTTTGACCGCGGAAAACTCTTGACGGGTAAGAACTTGCTCCAATAGAACCCGGTGCACGCAATCTATCACTTTGGCCGTGAGTTGTACCACCGACACCACCAAAGTTGTGTCTTCTCATAACACCCTGAAATCCTTTACCTTTTGTCTTAGCAGTAACCTTAACCTTTTCACCTTCATTAAAAATTTCCACACTAACGTTATCACCAATTTTATAACTGTCTGTTTCATAATTTCTGAATTCTTTAACCATAGCAGACGGTGTAAGATTAACTTTCTTGTACTGACCGAGAACAGGTTTAGAATAATTTTTTTCTTTCCTGGTTCCGAAACCAAGTTGCAATGCTTTATAACCATTCTTCTCAACGGTTCTTATAGCAACAACAGGGCAAGGACCAGCTTCTATTATAGTAACCGGAATGATGTTTCCGTCTTTCGAATAGACGCTACTCATTCCCAATTTTTTTCCAATCAATCCAGGCATATTTACACAACCCTTATAACTTTATCTCAATATCAACACCCGCAGGAATTTCCAATTTACTTAAAGCATCCACGGTTTTGTTGTTTGAGTTATGAATGTCGATAATTCTTTTGTGTGCTCTTATTTCAAATTGTTCTCTCGATTTTTTATCAACATGCGGAGAACGCAGGACAGTAAAAACTGTTTTTTTGGTTGGAAGCGGGATAGGACCCGAAACAACCGCACCAGTACTTTTTACAGTCTTTATGATCTTTTCAGTAGATTTATCTATAAGAATATGATCATACGATTTTAATTTTATTCTTATCTTCTGTCCAGGCACTTTTACAACTCCTATTAAATAAAATCCCGAAGAAAGTTTTAGTCTCTCCGGGATTAGAAATCACTTATTGATAAATTTTTGTTACTACACCAGATCCTACGGTTCTTCCGCCTTCGCGGATAGCGAACTTAAGACCTTCTTCCATAGCAATTTCGGAAATCAATTCAACTTTTAATGTAACGCTATCACCAGGCATAACCATCTCTGTTCCTTCAGGTAATGTAGCAACACCGGTTACGTCAGTTGTTCTGAAATAGAACTGAGGTCTGTATCCGTTAAAGAATGGAGTATGACGTCCACCTTCTTCTTTTGACAATACATAAACAGTTCCTTCGAATACTTTATGAGGAGTTATGCTACCAGTTTTAGCAAGAACCATTCCTCTTTCAATTTCTTTTTTATCAATACCGCGTAATAAAATACCGGCATTATCACCAGCCATAGCTGAGTCTAATTCTTTTCTGAACATTTCAATACCGGTAACAACGGTTTTCTTATGCACGCCAAGACCAATCAATTCAACTTCTTCCTGAATCTTAACTTGTCCTCTTTCAACTCTACCTGTTGCAACAGTACCACGACCTGTAATTGAGAAAACATCCTCAACCGGCATTAAGAATGGTTTATCGCTGCTTCTTTGCGGAACAGGAATGTAGCTGTCAACTGCATCCATAAGCTCCCAAATACAGTTAAAGCGAGGATCATCCATCTTTGTTTCCATATTTGCACCAGCTTCCAAAGCCTGAAGAGCTGAGCCTTTAATGATCGGAATTTCGTCGCCCGGAAATTCATATTTATTTAATAAGTCTCTTAATTCAACTTCAACCAACTCAATCAATTCAGCATCATCAACCATATCAACTTTATTCATAAACACAACTATTCTTGGTACACCTACCTGACGAGCCAAAAGAATGTGTTCTCTTGTCTGAGGCATAGGACCGTCTGTTGCAGCAACAACTAATATAGCACCGTCCATCTGTGCAGCACCGGTGATCATGTTCTTAACATAATCTGCGTGACCAGGGCAGTCAACGTGAGCGTAGTGTCTGTTAGCTGTTGAATATTCAACGTGAGCGGTAGCGATTGTAATACCTCTTTCTCTTTCTTCAGGTGCATTATCAATACTATCAAATGTTCTTACTGCAGATAAGCCTTTTCTGCTAAGTGCCATTGTAATGGCAGCCGTTAATGTAGTTTTACCATGATCAACGTGACCAATAGTACCTACGTTAACGTGAGGCTTACTCCTATCAAATTTTTCTTTGGCCATCGAGTTCTCCTTTTAATTTTATTTACTTGTTAAAATTCTTTTATGTTAATTGGTTGAAACTGATCTTTTTACTTGTGTCTTTTCTGCAATCTCATCTGCAATACTTCTTGGAACTTCAAAATAATGTGAGAATTGCATAGAATAAATTGCTCTACCTTGAGTCATAGATCTTAATATTGTTGCGTATCCAAACATTTCTGCAAGAGGAACAGTAGCTTTAATTACCTGAGCATCTTTACGTGCTGCAAATCCTTCAATCTTTCCTCTTCTAGAATTTAAATCTCCAAGAACGTCACCCAAATAATCTTCGGGTGTAATAACTTCTACGGCCATTATTGGTTCAAGTAATACCGGTTTAGCTTTTCTTGCACCTTCTTTAAATGCAATAGAACCTGCAACCTTGAATGAAATTTCATCAGAATCCACATCATGAAAAGAACCATCGTACAACTTGGCTTTAATATCAACAACAGGGAAACCAGCAACAACACCATTTCTCATAGCTTCCTGAATACCAGCAGAAACAGCAGGGATATATTCTTTAGGAACAGTTCCACCAACAATTGCATTTATAAACTCATAACCTTTACCAGGTTCGTTAGGACCTAATTCAATCCAGACGTGTCCATATTTACCGCGTCCACCAGACTGTTTAATAAATTTACCTTCTGCCTGAATAGTAGATGTAATTGATTCTCTGTAAGCAACCTGAGGTTTACCGACATTCGCTTCAACTTTAAATTCTCTTTTCATTCTGTCAACAAGAATTTCAAGGTGAAGTTCACCCATACCATTAATTAAAGTCTGTCCGGTTTCATCATCAACTTTAATTTTGAATGTAGGATCTTCATCAGCTAATTTTGTAAGAGCTTCAGAAAGTTTATCCTGGTCAGCTTTTGTTTTAGGTTCAATTGCAATCTGAATAACCGGTTCAGGGAAGCTCATCTTTTCTAATATTATCGGATCATCTTCACCACATAGAGTATCGCCGGTTCTTGTATATTTCAGTCCAACTATTGCTGCAATATCACCAGCCTGTATTTCATCTATATCTACTCTATGGTTAGCATGCATCTGAAGAAGTCTTCCAACTCTTTCCTTTTTATCGGAAACGGAGTTGTAGATATATGAACCTGATTTCATCGTACCGCTATAAACTCTAACATAAGTTAATTTACCAACATAAGGATCAGTCATAATTTTAAATGCAAGCCCTGTGAACTCTTCGTTCGCATCAATCTTTCTTACTACTACGTCACTTGTATCAGGATGATGCGCAGTTAATTCTTCAACATCAACAGGTGAAGGTAGAAAATCAATCACTGCATCCAATAATCTCTGAACACCTTTATTCTTAAATGAAGAGCCACAAAGAACAGGAATAATCTTGGAGTTAACTGTAGCTGTTCGTAAAACACTTATAATCTCTTTTTCTGTAATTTCTTTTCCATCAAGATACTTTTCCAGTAAAGTATCATCAACATCAGATACTGCTTCGAGCATCAGTGTACGATATTTATTGGCAACTTCTTTAAGGCTTGCAGGAATAGCAATTTCATCAAAGGTAGTACCGAGAGTATCCTCATGATACATTCTTGCTTTAAATGAAATAAGATCAATTTCACCTGCGAACAAATCACCTTCACCAATAGGCAAAGTAACCGGAATAGCGTTAGCCCCCAATCTTTCTTTCATCATATCAAGGGCGTGATAAAAATCAGCACCAATTCTATCCATCTTATTAACAAATGCAATTCTTGGTACACCATATTTATCAGCCTGGCGCCAAACAGTTTCTGACTGAGGTTCAACTCCACCGACTGCACAGAAGAGTGCAATGGCACCATCAAGAACTCTAAGTGAACGTTCAACTTCAACTGTAAAATCAACGTGTCCGGGTGTATCAATAATATTTATCTGATGGTCATTCCAAAAACATGTGGTAGCCGCACTTGTAATCGTTATTCCTCTTTCCTTTTCCTGCTCCATCCAATCCATTGTAGCAGCGCCGTCGTGTACCTCACCAATACGATGAGTTTTACCCGTGTAGAATAAAATTCTCTCCGTAGTAGTGGTCTTACCGGCGTCTATGTGCGCCATAATTCCAATATTTCTAACTTTATCTATGCTTACTCGTTTAGCCATTTTCTAAAAATCAAATCCTTTCATTACCATTTGAAATGAGCAAATGCTTTATTTGCTTCAGCCATTTTGTGTGTATCATCTTTTTTCTTAACAGAAGAGCCTTCACCGTTTGAAGCTGCGATTAATTCGGCAGCTAATTTAGCGGCCATAGATTTTTCATTTCTGGCTCTTGAGTAGTTTTTAATCCATCTAAAAGCAAGTGCGATTCTTCTTTCAGGTCTAACTTCCATTGGTACCTGATATGTTGCACCGCCAACTCTACGGCTTCTAACTTCAACATAAGGCTGAACGTTATTCAGGGCTTTATTAAAAACTTCAATCGCAGGTTTTTTTGTTCTTTCTTCAATTATATCAAAACTGCCATATAGAATATCCCGCGCAGCGTTCTTTTTACCCTGATACATTATAAAATTTATAAATTTCGCAACGTTTAAATCGTTAAACTTGCTATCTGGCTTAATGTACTTTTTTTCTGCTCTTCTTTTTCTCATAATTATTTAGCTTTTGGTTTTTTAGCTCCGTATTTTGAACGTCCCTTTTTCCTATCTTCAACACCGCTTGTATCAAGAGTACCACGAATAATGTGATATCTAACTCCAGGTAAATCTTTAACTCTACCACCACGAATAAGAACAATAGAGTGTTCCTGCAAATTATGACCTTCTCCCGGAATATAAGCCGTAACCTCAATTCCGTGGGATAACCTTACTCTTGCTACTTTTCTTAAAGCAGAGTTTGGTTTTTTGGGAGTTGTAGTATAAACTCTTGTACAAACACCTCTTTTTTGCGGACAGGCATCCAAAGCAGGTGCTTTGTTCTTCGAAATAATCTGTACACGCCCTTTTCTAACTAACTGATTTATTGTGGGCACTAAAATTCCTCCAAAATCTAATTTTTAAAAATTTTGAGACGACAAATATATTTATAAACATCTATATTGTCAAGAAAACTAATACTTTTAAAGATAATTTATTCAACTTCTTCCTTTTCAGTCAATTCTTCCTCTTTTGGCTTAACAACTTCCTCACTTTTGAGCATCAAATTCCTGTACTTTTTAAGTCCGGTACCTGCCGGAATTAAATGTCCCATAACAACATTTTCTTTCAGTCCAATTAAATAATCTGTTTTTGCTTCGGTTGCTGCATTAGTCAATACTTTAGTTGTTTCCTGGAATGACGCTGCCGAGATAAAACTATCTGTAGATAATGCGGCCTGTGTAATTCCAAGCAACACATGTTCAAAAGTTGCAGCTTCAGCATCCCTGACTTCAATAGGTTTTTTGTTCCTGCGCTGTAGATCCGTATTTAATTCACGGGCTTTATTACGGAAAAGTAATTGACCTAATTTGAATTTAGAACCACCCGGTTCTAGAACAACTACCATTTGTCTTAAC
>CAZIDB010000274.1:0-5856 GCA_964537965.1 uncultured Melioribacter sp.
AAGAATCATTGTATTGGGATGTTTCTTCAGAAATTGCAAACTAACTCCTATTGCATCATCTGCTCTTTTTAATGCTTCTAGTGCCCCTTTTGCATTGTTTTTATTCTGGAAATTATCAGTTCCTTCTTCTTCAATCATAACAAAAAATTGCTTATGCTTTGAAAGGATCTTTAAAGCTGCTTCAGTCATCTCAGCTAAAGTTGGTGCCCAGTCATTATAATTCTCCAAATTATTTTTCCTCTGTTCCTCTTCAGTAACATCATTGAATGTATGGTTTTCTGAAAACACACCTAATACTTTTTTTGTTTTATCCGGTATTGATTTTAATTCCTCTCGGTCATAAATAATATGATAACCTTTGCTTTTGGCAACTTCTATCAGATTCAATCCATCTTTTCTTACTCCGGATTTAGTGTATCTACCGCTTGTACCCGGAGGTAACAAAAATTTCTCGCCACCGCCAAAAATTATTTCGGCATCAGATTCGATTAACTGTTTTGTTATCTCATCATAATTATCTCTTTCTTTAACGCTTGTTAAAAAGCATGCAGTTCCCGGTTCAGGTAAAATCCCGGAGTTTATAACTCCAACAGCAATTCCTTTTTGTTTAGCCTCTTTCATAATGCTAAGGTTTTTACCCGAACGTGAAATGATCTCTTTACCTTCTATTAAACCGAAAGCATGATAATCCGCTTTTACTCCATAAGCGTGAATAGTACCACCGGCATTGGACGAAACCCGTAAAGTATTTTTAAGATGGGATTGATACAATCCGATTGACGGGAGTTTGTCCCAGTTACTTTCACTATCTGGTCCGTAATAATAAATCCTCATTGCATTCCAGATGGACAAACCTGTTCCGTCAGGATGAATAAAAATTACATTGCCGGTTTTCACTTTATCCTGGGCTAAAATAAGTACCGGAATCAATAAAATAAAAAATAGTCGTCTAATCATTGGTTTCCTTAATTGTTTCCGTAAAAATAATTTTTATTTGCTTCAAACAAAAAGGAATGAAAAAAATGTCTGTTTAATTTTATAGAGATGTGTTTTATGTTACTCTGTGGTATACTGAAAAATTATTAACTCTGCTGCGGAGTAATTGATTCTTAACTTTATTTTTTATAGCTTTTAACCGAGCCTATTCGAAGCACAGCAGATAACTATGAAACTGATTGATGAACAATAAAATACTCATCCCAAACCCTCTAAAAATTTTGCATTCATCATTCAGAATAGAAAGCAAGATACTTATTAGTTGTTGAAGTTTCTTTAACCCGATATTTACTCTTTTCCTAGCCTAATGCTGATAATATTGTTGCTGCTTTATTAAGAAAATAATCTTTTAATATAGAGCATCAAAATGAAAAACGTATTAGCCATTTCGTTTTTCGTATTACTATCCTTTAGAGTATACTTCGCAGAAGAAGTTAAATGGACCGGAGCACAAGACCAATATTGGGATAATCCCAACAACTGGAGCAACGGAAAAGTACCAGCTTATAATGATAATGTCGTAATTCCCACGGGTACTCCACCCTGTAAATATGAATCCTGGCAACAAGGCAATTCTCCTCAATCTATTGTTAACCATGGTGAGTTAATTATAAATACAAATCTAGTAACTACATCAAATTTTTATAATGCATCTGATGGTAAAATCCACGTTCAATCTCTTGCAGGAACATCTTTTTTCAATTTGGACAATTTTACTAATGAGGGGAAAATTAGCGGAACTAGTGTAGAAATAACTGGTACAGTCTCTCCGGAGAGTAGCTTTCAAAATAGTGGAACAATATCAACTGAAGAAAACACAAAAATATTTGGATATACCACTATTACAAATGAGGTAACTGGTGATATTTCTTCAAATGGAAAAATAGTAATTATGGCAAATAGCACTGGTTTATCTGTAATAAATGACGGAGTTATCTATTCTAATAGCGCCGAGAGCAGTGTTTTTGTAAGTGCTGCTAATTTTACAAATTCATCTACAGGTAATATACAAACTTCTAATGATATAGAGATAAATTGTACAAATAATGTATCACTTAATGGAAATATGTATTGTTATCCTGATTATAATACTCATGATCATGCGGACATAACTATTAAAGCGAAAGATATAACGATTGATGGTACAGCTCAGGCTGGAATGAACTTAGGAGAACTTGGAAGTAAGGGAGGTAATTTAAATATTGCTGGTGGAAATGTTACTATTAATGGGGATGTATCAGCAGGCAATTCAATTACTAATGATGCTGGAAATACCACTATAACAGCTAAGAATAATGTTATAATAAACGGTACCGTTTCGGGAGGAACATCTTACAAAATTGATGGAGGTGATGTTACAATAACTGCTGGTAATATCGTTGCTATTAGTCAAACTGGTAATTTGGAAGGCGGCTCCTCATATTATTATGAAAATGGAAATGTAACAGTAAACGGGAAAGTTGTTGTTGAACAAGGGAAAATAAAATCTAAAGGATCAGGCTATTTAATTACTTCAAAATTATATGAGAATAAATTCTCCAGCCCAACATTCTCAGATTCCGTATGGAAGCTTACAATATCTGCAGATAGTCTAATTATCAGTGGGGATTCTGCATTGGCTAAAGCTGAAGTAGTTACTTTTGTTTTTCGGAAATTAGTAGTTGAAAACCTTTCAAACAACATCGGGATTTTCGGCAGGGAGGCTATAGTTTTTAACGGAATTGAAAATTCAACAGCCGATTTTTCCGGCAATCATAACTTTAATTCCATTTATTGTATGGGAACGGGAGGAATAAAAATTTACGCTGATAATGTTTTAGAACCAACGGAAGGATTAGCAAATATATTCCACCCAGATCCGCAGGTATTACCACCTGATACAGGTTATGTAAATGGTCTTGTTCTGGAAGAATCAATAAGAGATAGTTCAGGCAAAAGCGGAAGTTTTTATGTTCATCTGAAAAATACAGGTACGGCTAACAAATCCTTTAATTACAATGTTACTTCAAAATTGGGGTGGGTAATACCAATAACTGGTTCAACAATTCAGCTTGCTCCGTTTGATTGGGATAGTGTGTTAGTAAATTATAACATACCCGAAACAGATAGTGTTTTAACAGATACGCTTGAGATTATCTTATCGGTCAATAGTGAGCAAATAACAAAAGCAAATTCATATGTAAATTCAATAGAATTTATTGAGCCTGTCCCGGTAGAGTTAACATCATTTACAGCAGAATTAATTGCCGGCAATGTTTTGCTGAGATGGAGGACAGCAACCGAATTGAATAATAAGGGATTTGAAATAGAAAGGAAAAATATATCTCAAAAAGAAAGTTGGGAATTGAATGCATATGTTGGAGGGGCAGGAACAACATCTAACCCACAGAATTATTCATTCCTCGATAAAAAAATTGAAGACGGGGAAACATATTGCTACCGGTTAAAACAAATAGATTATAATGGTAGTTATTACTATTCAAATGAAGTAGAGATTAAAACTTATCTTCCGTATAATTTTTCCTTAAGCCAGAATTTTCCCAATCCATTTAATCCAACCACAAACATAAAATATGAAGTACCGCAAAAAGGTTTTATAACCATAAAAGTATTTAATGTGTTGGGAAAAGAAATTACACGTTTGGTAAATGAAGAAAAACCAGTCGGCAGTTATGAAATTATTTTTGATGGAAATGATTTACCAAGTGGTATTTATTTCTATAACATTCAATCAGGAAATTTTAATAGCACCAGGAAGTTTATTTTATTGAAATAGAGTCAAGCATTTATCAAACAAGAAGTAAATGAACGAGATCTCTGGTAATGAGTTATATAGAAAATGGAGGAGCAAGCTATGAAACCATGTTTTTCTTTTTTTGCGGGCATAATATTTTTTTGCATAACAAATATTTCATTTTGTACTGAACAAGCCGATCTTATTCTCTTTAACGGAAAAATAATAACTGTAGATTCACAGGATAATGTTTATCAGGCAATCGCTATCCGCGGTGAAAGAATTCATGCAGTTGGAACTGATGCTGAGATAAAAGCGCTTGCAGAACCTCAATGCCTGATGATTGATCTTAAAGGTAAAACTGTTTCACCCGGTTTAGTCGATTCACATTACCACGTTATGTATTATGGCGCTCAATTTTGGGATAGGTATTTAAACATCAGGTATCCGGTAGTTACTAGCAAAGCAGAACTTCTTCAGCTTCTAAGTGATTATGTTAAAACAATTCAACCTGGTGAATGGATTTCCGGTAACCAGGGATTTACATTGCAAAGATATGAAACAATTGACCGATGGGAACTTGATACAGTTACACCTGATAACCCGGTCTATCTTCGTCATAGCAGCGGGCAATATTCTGTTGTAAACTCCAAAGCTCTTGAGATTGCCTGTATTGACAGGAATACTGAAAATCCTCCAAGCAGCTTAATAATGCATGACAGTACCGGTGAACCAACCGGAATCCTTTCTCATTACGGTGCTGAAAATCTTGTAGGAAAATATGCTACCGGTTACGGAGATCGTTCGGCTGAGCAAAAGCTTGAAGATATTGAATACGGGCAGACACTTTGTCTACAGGCCGGTTATACATCTGTGCAGGATGTTATTGTAGGTAGTTGGAATGACATAATGCTTTATAAACAGTTCGATGATGAAGGTCGTTTTAAAGTACGTCTGTATGCAATGCTTTTAATTGACACTGAAGAAGAAGCACAATTAGCTACAAGTTTAACAATTCCGGCAACTTCAAAATTTTTTAAATATGGTGGGTGGAAACTTGCAATGGATGGCGGATTAGCGGCAAGAACAACTCTGATGTATGATAAAACACTATTTGCTGCTGAAATCTCATATCCATATCATACACAGGATGAAATGAATCGTATAGTAAAATTACTTCACAATACAGGTTTGCAGATAGCTGTTCATGTTGTTGGTGATGAAGGTATTGATATGACTTTAACAGCATTTGAGCAGGCTATGCTCGAAGATCCGTGCAGTGTATCACCACGCCACAGAATTGAGCATGGTTTATTTCCAACTGCTGCGGCTTTACAGCGTATGAAAAATAGTGATATAATTCTTTCTACTCAGCCTCAATGGATAACCTGGTACGGAGATGGTATGGCGGAAGGTACAAGTGAAGCAGTTATGAATCAGTTCCTTCCTCTGAAAACTATACTTGACATGGGAATTCATATTGCATTTGGCTGTGATGTTCCTGCATCAATTTACCAGGAACCAAAGTGGGCATTTGCAGGTTCGACATTTAGAAAAACTGGTGCAGGTACATTACTTACACAGGATGAAAAACTAAATATGCATGAAGCATTACGGATTCATACAATGGGTTCCGCCTATGCAGGTTTTGCAGATACTGCTACAGGTTCACTCGAGGTTGGTAAACTTGCAGATATTGTCGTTTGGAATAAAGATCTTTACAGTATGTCCCAACAGGATTTATTAAATCTTGTAGCCGAGATGACGATTGTTGGCGGTGAAATTGTATATGATTCGCAGAACCCGGTTTATGTTGCAGATTATGGCCATCAGAATATTCCATCTGAATTTAAATTGGAACAGAATTATCCTAATCCGTTTAACCCGGTTACTACTATTAAATATTCTCTGCCGACTTCAACAAAAGTGCAGTTGAAGGTATATGATATTCTGGGGAACGAAATTACAACTCTTGTAGATGCAGAACATAAACCAGGGAATTACTCGGTTGAGTTTTCCGCTGAAGGCGGATCCGCCTCTGGCGGAAATGGTTATAGTCTTTCCAGCGGAATATATTTCTATCGTATTCAAACTGAAAATTATAGAGATATAAAAAAGATGTTGAT
>CAZIDB010000275.1:0-5850 GCA_964537965.1 uncultured Melioribacter sp.
AAGCGAAGTGATCTCATTTTCAGCAATAAATAAAAAGATTGCTTCGTCGTTTCACTCCTCGTAATGACTTGTAGGTTACTTTTAAGTCTATCTTGGTAGGAAGTTAAGTCTCATTAAAAACAAACATAGTATTTTCAAAAAATATAATTTGGATTCGTTATGAAAAAAATAAGATTTAGTGATTTCAACTTTTCAAAGGAAATGCATAAAGCAATTTCCGATTTAGGATTTGAAGAGGCAACCCCAATTCAATCGGAAGCCATACCGGTTGCTCTTGAAGGAAAAGATATTATCGGTCAGGCACAAACCGGTACGGGCAAAACCGCTGCGTTCGGTATTCCTGCAATTGAAATGCTTGAACCGGGGAATAAAAATTTACAAGTATTAATACTTTGCCCAACCCGTGAACTTGCAATTCAGGTTGCTGAGGAGATGGTAAAACTTGCAAAGTACAGAAGAGATATTTTCTTCCTTCCTGTTTACGGCGGGCAGCCAATTGACAGGCAATTGAAAGCTTTGAAGAAAGGTGTGCAGGTTGTAATTGGTACACCCGGCAGAATTATGGACCATATGGAACGCGGTACACTTGATGTAACAAATGTTAACCTTGTTGTGCTTGATGAAGCAGATGAGATGCTCGATATGGGATTCAGGGATGATATTGAACTGATTCTTAAAAATACTCCTGAATCAAGACAAACATTAATGTTTTCTGCAACAATGCCTAAACCTATCCTTGAGCTGACGAAAAAATATCTTAAGACGCCTGTTAATATTAAAGTTGTACACGAAGTTCTTACAGTTGCCGGCACGGAACAAATCTATTTTGAAGTAAAAGAAAAAAATAAACTTGAGGCACTTACAAGAATAATTGACCTGAATAATATTAAACTTGGATTAGTATTCTGTAACACAAAAAGAAGTGTGGATGAATTGGTTGAACAGCTTCAGGCAAGAGGTTATTCTGCAGAGGGATTACATGGGGATATGAGTCAGTCCGTACGTGAGAAAGTGATGAATAAATTCCGCAAAGGAATAATTGAAATTCTGATTGCTACGGATGTTGCTGCACGCGGTCTTGATGTAGAAAATGTTGAAGCAGTTTTTAATTATGATATTCCACAGGATGAAGAATATTATGTTCACAGGATAGGCAGGACAGGCAGAGCCGGAAAAACCGGTAAGGCTTTTACCTTTGTAACAGGTAAGGAAATGTTCCGGCTTAAAGATATTCAGAAGTACATCAAAACCAAGATTAAGCTTAATCCTATTCCTTCTTATGATGATATTGAGGAAGTGAAAATAAATAAATACCTTGAAGAGGTAAGGAATACAATTAACGAAAACAAACTTAAAAAGTACGTCCGTATAATTGAGAATCTTATAAATGAAGATTTCACTTCAATTGATATTGCCGCTGCTCTCTTTAAGATGAATTTTGAGGAAAATAAAAATGCATCCGGCGAAGATATAAATGAATCTTACAGTGTAAAGGGTGATAAAGTAAGATTGTTTATTAACGTGGGTAAGAAAGATAAAGTGCGTCCCGGTGATATACTTGGTGCGTTTGCCGGTGAATCTAAAGTACCGGGCAATGCAATTGGCGAGATAGCTATGTATGATAAGTTTTCGTTTGTAAATGTATCCGGAGAATTTGCAGATAAAATTATGAAAGCTATGCAGGGCAATAAGATTAAAGGCAAAAAGGTTAATATAGAAGTAGCCAACAATAAAGATTAAAGCTTCACGACTTAGCGTTTTGGCGGTAAGAGTTTTTACCGCTAAGACGCAAAGGCGCTAAGAAAAACACACCTCGTAAATCTATTTTAGTTCTTGCTAATCAGGGCATTAAAGAATATATTGGTCACACCAAAAAATATATTCTTATGCGGGTAACGTATAATTCAATACTGATTTTTATTTCTGCAAATAAAATCTTCCTGAAACAAACCACCGAACAACCAAAAACTATATCATAAATTAAGGCTAAACAAAATGAGTCTAAGTCAAATCGCACGGTCACTGAAGGCATCACCAACTTTAAAGCTCAATGAGAAAGCTGCTATTCTCAGGGAGAAGGGTGATCCTGTGATCCATCTGGGTGGTGGCGAACCAAAAAGTCGTGCACCGATTGATGCAATTATGGCAGCAGTAAATAATATGAACACTGGTGAAGTAAGATATACACCTGCCGACGGAATATTATCACTTAAAAAAGCAGTGATAAGATATACTGAGGAATTCTATAACAGGAAGGTTGCTCCTGAAAATGTAATTGTTTCCGGCGGAGCAAAGCAATCTATACTTTGCGCGCTTATGGCAATACTAAATCCACAGGAAGAAGTTATTTATCCTGCTCCTTACTGGGTTAGTTACCCTGAAATGGCAAAGATGATTGGAGCAATAGGTGTTGCAGCTTTACCTGAAGACGGCACATTCTACCCGAGGCTTCAGGATATCGAACAGAGAGTTGGAAGCTATACCAAAGCAGTTATTATTAATAGTCCTAACAATCCAAGCGGAGCAATGTACTCAGAAGAATTTATAAGCGATATTGTCGGCTATTGCGAGAAAAAAGATTTGTACCTGATTATGGATGACATCTATCATCGTTTAATTTTTGATGGGAGAAAACCAATAAACGTTTTCAATTATGCTAAAGATCTTTCTGAGAAATCAAAAATAATTGTAGTGAATGGCATCTCTAAAATGTACGCTATGACAGGCTTTAGAATTGGCTGGGCTGTTGGAAACAAAAAAATTATTGAAGCAATGACAAACATCCAGGGACACCAGACTTCAGGACCATCAGTTGTACTTCAACTTGCTGCTGTTGGTGCATTAAACGGAATTCAGTCCGGTGTGGAAAACCTGAGAGTTACACTTGAGAATAACAGGAATGTAATGATTGATCAGCTTCGATCATTTGAAGGAGTTAAAGTAACAAAACCTGACGGAACATTTTATTGCTTAGCAGATTTCAGTGTTTACAACAAAAGCTCAAACAAATTATCTGAATACCTGATTGATAAAGTACAGGTACTTACTGTTCCGGGAGCAGAGTTTGGAATGGAAGGATACCTGCGTTTAAGCTATTGCGGAACAATAAAAGATATTACAGAAGGAATCGAGAGAATGAAATGGGCGCTAGATCCGAATTCTCCGAACGAACTTTATATTGGCGACAGAAAATTAGTGAGGGATTGGGTATGAGTAAATATTTAGAATTCAACACACCGGCAAGCAAGGAAGCAATGGAACTGGCTTCTGATTTCAGATTGAAGAACCAGGGCTTAACATACCTTGACAGGGTTTACTGGAATTTGCCGGATGCCGCTCTTTATGAAGAAGCAATTTTCCGTAACGAAGGAAAGATGATTGATCATGGTCCTTTCCTTGTTAATACAGGGAAACATACTGCAAGAGCTGCAGCAGATAAATTTGTTGTAAAGGAATCATCTACTGAAGATAAAATATGGTGGGGAATTTATAACCGCCCGTACAGTGCGGAAAAATTCAACCAGCTTTTTGCACGTCTGCAGGCCTGGGCACAAGGTGAAGAATTATTTGTTCAGGATTGTTATGCGGGAGCTGATCCGGAATTTCGTTTGCCTGTAAGAATAATTACAGAAAAAGCATGGCACAGCTTATTTGCAAGAAATATGTTGATTACTACCGATGACAAAGACACTTTGAAAAAATTTATTCCGGAATTTACATTTATTGCCGTACCGGGCTTTAAAGTTGATCCTGTAATTGACGGAACAAGAAGCGAAACGGGAATAATTATTAATTTTGATCAGAGAATTGCTATCATAGCTAACTCAATGTACGCCGGTGAAATTAAGAAATCAGTATTCACAGTTCTTAATTACTTATTAACATTCAGCGATGTTCTACCGATGCATTGTTCTGCCAATGTTGGTCCAAATGGAGATGCGGCAATATTTTTTGGTTTGAGCGGAACAGGTAAAACTACTTTATCTGCAGATCCAAAAAGAAGATTGATTGGTGATGATGAACATGGCTGGAGTTCAAACGGAGTTTTCAATTTTGAAGCAGGTTGTTACGCAAAAGTAATTCAGCTTTCTGCAGATGCCGAGCCGGAAATTTATGCCTGTACAAAAAGATGGGGTACAATACTAGAAAATGTAGTATTCGATCCGATTACAAGGCGCATTGATTTGAACGATGATTTCATTACTGAGAACACACGCGCTTCATATCCGCTTGAATTTATTTCCAATGTTGTTCCTGAAATGATGGTTAACGCTCATCCGAAAAATATTATATTCTTAACCTGCGATGCATCGGGAGTTATGCCCCCAATTGCAAGATTAACACCCGAACAGGCACAATATCATTTTATAAGCGGGTATACTTCTAAAATAGCTGGAACTGAAATAGGATTGGGAATTGAACCACAGATTACATTCAGTGCATGCTTTGGTGCACCGTTTATGGTTCGTCATCCATACGAATATGCTGAAATGCTTAAACAGAGAATGCTGAAGCATAAAGCAAACTGCTGGCTTGTTAATACTGGTTGGGTTGGCGGAAGATTTGGCGTTGGCAAACGAATAAGCATTCGTCATACACGTAATCTTCTTAACGCAGCACTCGATGGAAAACTTAATGATGTAAAATATCGTAAAGATAAGTTGTTCAACTTTGAGGTACCTTTAAGTTGCCCTGATGTTCCTGAGGATATTCTTGAGCCGTCAAATTCCTGGGGCAACAAAGAAGAATACTGGAAAAAATATGATGCTCTTGCAGCAAGATTCATTGAGAACTTTAAGCTGTTTGAATCTGGTTGTGCGCAGGAAGTAATTAACTCCGGACCAAAACGGATTCAGAAATAAAAATTATTCTAGTTAGTAATTGCGGTTAATATCCAAAGTGATATTACCGCAATTTTATTTTACATCCTGAAATTGTTCATTTAAACATTATCTGAAATAAGTTATATTAGATTTGTAAAATTATGAGAAGCATATGGATTTATTATCAAGAATAACAGTGAACAGAGATGTACTTGTTGGAAAACCCATAATCAGGGGAATGCGTATAAGCGTTGATCAAATTTTAAAAGCTTTGGCTTCAGGTATTACTTCAGAAGAATTATTGGCTGATTATCCTGAACTTGAACCTGAGGATATTAAAGCAGTTCTTCTTTACGCCTCAAAAATAATTGAATCCGAAAAAGTATATATAATAACTCCATAGCTGATTCAATGACAATTAAATTTTTATTTGATGTTGGAGTAAGCGGAAATGCAGAATTATTCTTTCGTGAGAAAGGATTTGACATTCTATCTGTCAGGGGAATAAATCCAGCTTTGCCTGATTCCGATATTCTGAATATTGCGTTGGAAGAAAACAGACTAATTATTACTATGGATAAAGATCTTGGAGAATTGGTTTTCAGCTCAGGGAAAAATCATTCCGGTATTCTTTTATTAAGAATGGAAGATGCAGGATGGAAAGAAAAAATTAAAGTTCTTTCAGAAATATTTGATAATCATGGTGAGGAATTAACAGGAAACTTTTCAGTCTATCAGAATGGAAAATTGCGGATAAAAACAAAACCTAATCTATGACAGAATTTTCAGATTCAAAATATAACCGCCTTTTAAGTTTAAAGAACTATCTCAACTATGAAATATCAACAAGCGTGCTGCTTATTTTATGGTTCATGCAGGGCATTGGATATTTCCTTATGATTTTTGGTGCGTTAGCATTATTACCTTTAATAATCAAAGTTCTTGCAGAACAAAAGAAAACTGCGTGGCTTGTTTCACTTTTTATTTTAGTTGTTCTTGCAGTAGTCCTGAATTTTATTCAATTCAA
>CAZIDB010000276.1:0-5848 GCA_964537965.1 uncultured Melioribacter sp.
GAAAAGTAATAGTGTTTTAATTCTTTTAACTTTCTAACCTTCAACCTTTTTACATCCTATCAGGTGCATCTACTCCAAGAATTTTTAATCCGTTTTTAATAATAATCTGAGTTGCAATACAAAGAGCAAGTCTCGCTTCAGCAAGATTCTTTTCTGAACCAATAATTCTGCACTGAGTATAGAAGCGATGGAACAGTGCTGCTAACTCTTCAAGGTAAGCAGTTATGCGGTGCGTTTCAAAATTTTCCGCATCATATAAAATTTCTTCTTCAAACTGGTGAAGTTTTTTAAGCAGGCTTTGTTCTTCAGCAGTAGTAAGAAGATCTAAATGTTCAACTGATAATTGAAGTCCTTCCTTCTCAACCATTTTCATAATAGAAGAAATTCTAGCGTGCGCATACTGAAGATAAAAAACCGGGTTCTCATCTGATTGAGTTTTAGCTAATTCAATATCAAAATTAAGATGGCTTGAAATGCTGCGCATATTAAAGAAGTATCTTACAACATCGCTCCCGACTTCATCAATAAGTTCATCCAAAGTTATATAGTTTGCCTTGCGTGTGGACATCTTTACAACTTCACCTTTATCCATTATAGTAACAAACTGATGAATAAGCACTTTAACCTTTTCAGGATCGAGGTTTAACGTTTTTATTCCGGCAAGCACATCCGGGTAAGTAGCATTATGGTCTGAACCAAAGATATCAATCATCAGATCATAGCCGCGTTCATATTTTGTTTTATGGTAAGCAATATCAGGCAAACGGTAAGTTGGTTCGCCGGTGGATTTAACAATCACTTTATCCTGCTCGTTGCCAAGCTCCGTAAGTTTTAACCAAACAGCGCCATCCTTTTCATAGGAAAGATCTTTCTGCTTAAAGTAAGCAAGCAATTCTTTTATTTTACCTTCTTCATATAAACTATTTTCATTAAAGTAATTCTGGAAATGAATTCTAATTCTTGATAATGTTTTATTAATATCCTTGAAGATTTCTCTTTCAGCAGTTTCTTTAAATTTACCTTCAGCTGGTTCATCAGCAAGTTTGTCACCAAATTCATCAATCAGGCTTTTGGCAATATCTTTAATGTAATCACCCTGGTAGTAATCTTCTGGGAACACAATTTCTTTACCGAGTTGTTCAAGGTAACGCAGCCTAACAGAATCACCAAGCACACGCATTTGCCTGCCAGCGTTGTTAAAATAATATTCCCTGTCAACCTTATAACCAATCCATTCAAGTAAGCTTGCGACTGTATCACCATAAACTGCATTACGTCCGTGGCCAACTGTTAACGGACCCGTAGGATTTGCAGAAACAAATTCAACCATAGCTTTTTTACCGGAATACTTTTCAGACTTACCAAAGTCTTCTTTTTCATTAATAATTTCTTTTACAATCTCTGAAACAAATAAAGGAGTAAAATGGAAATTAATAAATCCCGGTCCTGCAATTTCTATCTTGGATATTTTTGCTTCATCATATTTCAGGTTGTTAATAATTTCTGATGCAATCTCTTTCGGATTTCTTTTAAGCTTTTTGGTTAATAGCATAGCTGCATTTGTAGAAAGGTCTCCGTGTGCAGAGATATTCGGTATACTGAATATAAGATTAACGTCTTTTAAATAATCTAATCGATCAGATAAATCTGAAAATATTTCATTTAAATACTTTTTCAACTTTGCTCCGGAATTTTAATAGATAAATTTCAGCTTATTGCTTCGGCATCTGAGGGTCTTCAATTGTTTCTGATGGAGCATCGCCCCACAGTTTTTCAAGGTTATAATAATAACGGGTTTCCGTTTTAAAGATATGAACAACAACATCAAGATAATCCAGCAAAACCCAGTTAAGCGCAGTAAATCCTTCTTTATGCCAGCATTTAATTCCTTCCATATTAAGGCCGTCTTCAATGCCGTCTGCAATTGCTTTTACCTGCGTATCTGAATCAGCAGAACAAACCAGGAAATAATCTGTAATTGAAGTAAGATTCCGAAGGTCAAGTAATTTTAAATCGCTGCCCTTTCTTGCAAATATTTGTTCTGAAATTTTTAATGCTAAATCTTTAGCGTCCACATTCCTCCTTTACCTGTAAGGTTTCAATTGATTAAAATCTTTTCCTAAAACTAAAGTCACATCAAGAAAGTAATCGTTATTAATCTGCTGGATAACATTTCCCTTTTTAACTCCAAGCACTTCCGCAACCTTCTTTGCGTTCTCAAGGTTTCCGCGTCTGTCTATAACTAAGGTATTTATAACATCACTGGAAATATAATTTCCAAGATTCACTACATCAAAACTTTTAGCTCTTAGAAATGATGTGAATTTTTCTCCGATACCGGGAACACCGCACCCGTTTAAAACTTCAAGCTGAACAACTGCAGCAGCAACATTAACCTTACCTTCAGCAGCTTCATTTTCTGCAGGCATTAAAACTTTAATAATAATTGAGTAAAGGAGATAAAAAATAATTACCAACAGTATCGCAATGGAAAGATTTAAAAAGAGATTTTTAGCTGATGTTTTAGAATCAACTTTAGAAGCAGAAGCTTTGGGATTAGAACTTTTGTTTACCTTCAAGATGTATATTCTTTTTGTTATAAAAAAACCGAGGTTCCTCGGTCCTTTATTAATTAATATTTACTTCCTTTCACCAACCCAACCAGTTATCATAAAAATACCCGCGGTTGTACCTTGAAAATCCATATGAGCCACCAAAAGGATAACTTCTGTACTGAACACTCATAGTTACGTTTTCCCACGGTTTGTAATTCAGTTCAGCTTTAGTCAGATATATTCCATTTAATTGATTTGCAAAATCTTTTCCAAATGAATTGTAGGGTGAATTAACCAAACTTACATCTGCACTGATATTCAGGTTGTCTGTAAATTTATAAAGCATACTGTTTGTATAAACTCCTAACGCCATTCCCTGGTTTCCGAATGCGGAATAGGATAAATCAACCGTATGTTTCATAGAAAAATTATTTGGGTTTATAAATCCAAGGACTAAACTTGGAACAGTATTTCTAACTAAACCATCATGCATAGTTGGTTGATTCTCAACCTGTTCTCTGAACTGGGCAAACATAACATTACAAAAAGTTATTGCAACGATGATGATTATTTTTTTCATATTACTTATTCCTTTTCCGAAACAATTTTACTTAAAAGAAACAAAAAAATCAATTTACTTTTAATTTATACACCGGTAATCCGGAAAGGTTCAGTCATTTTTAATTTTATTTTCTTTATCAACAAGAACAACTTTCGGAGTAAAATATTTCGCTTCATCTTCTGTCATCAAACAATAAGCTATAATAATCACCTCATCACCAACAGCACCTAACCTTGCTGCCGGACCATTCAAACAGATTATTCCGCTTCCTGCAGGACCTTCTAATGTATAAGTTTCTAACCTGCTGCCGTTATTAACATTTACAACCTGAACTTTCTCACCAACAAGTATCCCGGATGCATCAAGAAGATTTTTATCAATCGTTATGCTGCCTTCGTAATATAGTTCACTTAATGTAACCGTAGCGCGATGAATTTTTGACTTAAACATTTCAACAAGCATCATTCAATTCCATTTTAATTTAAAAATCAGCGTATTAAACAGCCGAATCACTGCGATAAATATCAATAAAAAATTTTTTTATTACAAATTTTTGCCGGACTCTTGATTTCTTAAAGATTTTTCGATTTATTAATAACAAGATTTTATGAAAAATAGCAAAACATATTATTTCACTTTTAGCATGCTCTTTTGGGCATTTTGGTGGTTTATACCCTTAAGTAGTACATAGTGAAATAAGATATAGTTTTAAATATAACAACCCTTCTTAGTTCACTAGGAAGGGTTTTTTTTTGGATTTACATAAAAATTAATTAACAGGAAATAACAAATGACATTGGAAGAATTCAAAAGACTGGCTAAAGAGTTTAATTTTATCCCGGTTTACGAAAAAGTAACTGCGGATTTACTCACACCTGTTCTTGCTTACCTTAGATTAAGGAAGACGAATTCTCAATGTTTTTTATTGGAATCCGTTGAAGCCAAAGAAAGTCTTGGAAGATATTCATTCATCGGTATAAACCCGGTTCAATCATTTCAAAACAAAGGACTTAAACTTACAATCAATTTAAAAGGGAAAAAATCAGAAATCGATCAGGACATTTTTCAATTTCTTAAAACAGAAATGGGTAAAAGAAAGCATCCAAATCTTCCGGAACTTCCATCATTTACAGGTGGAATCGTAGGCTACCTTGGATATGAAAACATTGCTTTGATAGAAAATGTCTTAAGTTTTGAAACTGACCAGGATGAAATTCCTGATTCAATCTTTGGGATATATGATACAGTAATAGCTTTTGATCATTATAAACACCAGATGATTTTAATTACAAATGTTGAAATAACAGGAACATCAGATTCAGATCTCAATAAAGCTTTCAACTCTGCCAAATCAATACTAAAAAAAATTAAAACCAAGCTCAAAGACCCAATTACTATTCAATCTGATTTTAAATCAGAAGGAACAATAAAAGAAAATATTTCCGATGAGACATTTCACGAATTAGTTGAGCTAAGCAAAAAGAATATTCTTGAAGGGGATATCTTCCAGATTGTTTTATCAAAAAGATTTTCCGCAAAGTACACAGGCGATTTATTTAATGTTTACCGAGCATTAAGAATTATCAATCCTTCACCTTATATGTACTTTCTTGAATTTGAAAACCAATTTACTATTATCGGTACTTCGCCTGAAAACCTTGTAAAAGTGAAAGACAGAGTAGCAGAAGTTTTACCGATTGCCGGTACAAGAAGAAGAGGTAATTCAAAAGAAGAAGACGTTGCACTTGAAGAAAATTTGTTAAATGATCCTAAAGAACAAGCTGAACATGTAATGCTTGTTGACTTAGGGAGAAATGATCTTGGCAGAGTTTGTAAATATGATACTATTAAAGTTGTTGAGCAGATGAAAGTCCAGAGATTTTCTCATGTGATGCATCTCGTTTCAAAAGTTCAGGGAAAATTGGATAATGATAAGGATTGCATTGATACTCTTAAAGCCTGCTTTCCTGCCGGAACAGTAACGGGTGCTCCTAAAATTCGTGCTATGCAACTAATAAAAGATTACGAAAAGCTAAACAGAAATGTTTATGCGGGAGCAGTCGGTTATATTGATTTTTCCGGTAACCTTGATATGTGCATTGCTATAAGAACTTTGTTTGCAATCGGGGATAAAGTAATCTGGCAGGCAGGTGCAGGAATTGTAGCGGACAGCATTCCTAAACTTGAATCAAAAGAAATAAAAAATAAATCGGCTGTGTTAAAACAAGCATTGGAATATGCAGAGGTAATAGATGAAGATTTTGGTAATTGATAACTATGATTCTTTTACATACAACCTTGTGCAGTTGGTAGGAAGATTCAACCACGAAATAATAGTAAAACGGAATGATGAAATTAATGAAGAGGATATTAACCAGGTTAAGCCTGATAAAATTCTTATTTCACCGGGACCGGGAAAACCCGAGGATTCTAATATCTCTTTGACTGCTATAAAAAAGTTCGGTAAAAGTATTCCTGTGCTTGGTGTATGTCTCGGTCACCAGGCAATCGGATTATGTTTTGGCGGAAAAATCGTAAAAGCTCCTTCACTTATGCATGGAAAAACTTCTTTAATAAACCACGACCAGAAAACTATTTTCAGCAAAGTACCACAAAAATTTATTGCTACAAGATATCATTCACTTGTAATTGAAAAAGAATCATTACCGGAAGAACTCGAACAAACATCATACACTGATGACGGAATAATAATGGGTGTAAGACATAAACA
>CAZIDB010000277.1:0-5846 GCA_964537965.1 uncultured Melioribacter sp.
AGTCTTGGAAATTTATTTGAATAAAGATGATAGATTATTGATGCTATACCATTATGTCCGCCATCGCTACCAGATTGTTTAATTTTTATCTTACCTAAAGATAAATCTATATCATCGTGGACAATTAACAAATTATCTAAATCAATATTAAATTTTTCTTTAACATAAACAACTGCTTCACCGCTAAGGTTCATATAAGTGGTGGGTTTTATAAAAAGAAAGGGAGAACTTTGTAATTCTCCCTTTGCAATTAAATAATCATTTTCAGATTTGAATGTGAGTTTATTTTGTACTGCAATGTAATCGAGCAATAAAAAGCCCACGTTATGCCTGGTAAACTTATATTTCTTACCAGGATTGCCCAAGCCAATAATTGCCCGCAAGATTAATCTTCTTCTTTTTCTGCCTTACCTTTACTAATTACTTCAGGTTCTTTAGCTTCTTCACCTTCAGCAACTGCGGTTGGTTCTTTTTCAAGTTTTGGTGCAACAACAGAAACTATAACAGAATCAGCTGTATTAAGTATTCTAAGCTTTTCAAATTGAAGACTTGAAACATGAACGGCATCGCCGATATTCAGGTTAGTAACAACAACTTCAATATGCTCTGGTATATCAGCAGGTAAGCATTCAATATGAAGTTTATGGAGTGATTGCTGTAAAATACCGCCTTGCTTAATACCAACAGGGTTACCAGATAAAAGAACAGGGACTTCAATTTCAAGTTTTTCATCTCTTGAAATACCCTGAAGATCAAAATGCATAATCTTTTCACTAACAGGGTCGAACTGAACATTTTTAAGAATGCAGGGCATTTCTAATTTGTTCTCAATTGAAAGAGCAATAATGTGAGTTTCGGAAGTATATACAAGAGGTTTAAGAGATGATTCACTAACTTCAATAGGAACTGAATCTTCTTTTTTATGATAGAAAACACCCGGAACATTTCCGCTTTTTCTTAATTGATTAATTACGCTTTTGCGAGATATCTTTCTTTCTTTTGCTATAAGAGTTATCTCTGACATGTTATCTCCACTATATTATTCAATTTTTCTTATCCCTTGTCGACGTCAAATAAAGAACTAATCGACTCGTTTCTATGTGTTCTGAGAATCGCTTCGGAGAATATTTCCGATGCGGTTCTAACTACAATTTTTTTTGAATTTTCAAATTTATCAACACCAATTGTATCACCAATATACAAGCTTTCAATTGCCGAATTCTCAACTCTTTCAAGTGCCTTTCCGGAAAACAAAGGATGCGTTACTGCACCAAATATTTTCTTTGCGCCTTGTTTTTTTAAAGCTTCAATTGCCGAGACAAATGTTCCTCCGGTATCAATTATATCATCCACTAAAAGAACATTTTTATTTTCAACATTGCCAATAACATTCATAACCTCAGCCTGATTTGGCTTTGGTCTTCGTTTATCTATTACAACAAGATTAGCATGTAATCTTCTTGCATAAGAACGGGCTAATTTAATTCCACCGATATCAGGCGACACTACAACAAGATTTTCATTTTTATCTCTGAATAAACCGGTAAAAATAGGAGAAGCATACAAGTGATCGAATGGAATATCAAAGAAGCCCTGAATTTGAGCCGCATGTAAATCCATCGTAATTACTCTGTCTGCTCCAGCTACTGTAATAAGATTGGCCACCAATTTTGCAGTAATCGATACTCTTGGTTGATCCTTTCTATCCTGCCTGGCATATCCAAAATAAGGAATTACTGCTGTTATTCTGCTTGCTGAAGCTCTTTTAGCAGCATCAATCATAATAAGTAATTCCATCAGATTATCAGCCGGCGGGTGCGTAGATTGAACTATAAATACGTCAAGCCCTCTGATATTCTCTTTGTACTTAACCCAAATCTCACCGTCACTAAATCTTTGTAAATCAACTTCGCCCAGATCTGTTTTAAGATTTTTGGCAATCTTTTCAGCTAAACGTAAATTAGCGCTGCCGGAAAATATCTTAAAATCTACATTAGACATTTATTCAAAAAGTATATTTAAAATTTAGGCAATAAATATAAGTAAATAAGCCGGGCTTGTCAATAAAACAGATTTTTACAAAAGTACTTAGAAAATTCCTTTTCAATTAAATTTCAAATAAAATTCAGGTTAAGACCTATTCTTTTTAAATAAAAATATTACTACAACTATAATTACAACCAGGGCAAGGATATAAATCCATACAGGAGTCTCTTTTAGTTTGAAAGGACGATATGTGGCAGTAATAGTTTTACCCATCCCAATTTCAGATAACTTATATTTCCAGGTAAGTTTGTTTGAGCTTTTTTCATGTGCATTATGAGTAATAATATCTCCCGGCAGATAATAGATATAAGTTATATCGAATAGCTCTGCATCAAATCCAAAACCAGTTGCTGCGGGTGGTATAAATTGTGAAAATACTTTTTGACCTGAAGCACCATCCTTAAGTGAAAAATTAACATCTCTGAATGCGCGTGCGTTGTTTAACGAATCAATATTAGGAAAGACAATTTCTATTTTAGCATGAATTGTACTGTCGTTACCATCAGGATAAACTTCAACATTTTCAATCGTGTTATAATTTGATGTAAACTCTGATCTAATTGAATCAGGATTAAAAATGCCAAACCGGCTAACCACCATTGAATCCTGTGTGGTAGCAAGCTTCATCCAGTAATGAATAAACATCTCTCCTGAACCATCAGTTTTTAATGTGGTTTCCTGATAATAGTTTAGACAGCCACTCAACAATGAGAGCAGTAAAACCGGAATTATTATTTTGATTCTCATTTTATATCCATATTTGGTGGAGTAAAATAACCATTTTAATAGATTTTTTGCAACACAGAGGATATAAAAAGAAGCAGCACTTTTTACAATAATTATATTCGCTATTTTTACAGGTAAAATTTTGAGGATACTGTTCCCAATTATGATTATAAATGCACAAAGTGCAAAAAGACTTTTGAGATTTTTCAAAAAATGACCGATGAACCGATTGAAAAATGTCCTGAATGTAATGGTAAACTGAAAAGATTAATCGGGGCTGGGGCTGGACCAATATTTAAAGGTTCCGGATTCTATCAAACTGATTATAAAAATTCTTCATCAAAAGCTACAGATACGAAATCATCGGGTCATACTACCAAGTCAAGATCAAAATAAAATTGAAGCCGCGTAATGCGGCTTCTTTAATTCTCTGATTAATTAAAACAAAAATTCAGATGCTTATTTAAGATAGATCATTTTCTTTGAATTAATAAAACGCGTTGCACTACCTTCTGCTTTTGCCTCGAGCCTGTAAATATAAATTCCTGAAGCTAATGCGTCCGGCTGCCAGTTCACAATGTAACTGCCGCTTTCCTGTTTTGTATCAACCAGTGTTTTTACTTCCTGGCCCAACATATCATAGATTACCAACTTTACTTCACTATTCATTGGAAGACTATACTGTATTTTTGTAACCGGGTTAAATGGATTCGGGTAATTTTGTGATAAACTAAAATCACCTGGTTTGTCATCACTCTTTATATTTCTTATATCCACTTCAGCACCATTCTTACCAAGGAAAGGATTTGCATTTAAGAATGGAACAATGGGTGATCCTCCCGAACTACCTACAGCAACTAATTCAATAAGGTTGTCAGTTGCTTTTCCTGATCCGTCATTCGTTACGGAAAATTGATCACCAGGATGACCATTAGGAATAAATAATTGAGGATGATCAAACGGAGCGCTTTGGTTTCTTACCCGTTCATCTGTAAGAGTTAATAAGAATGCAACAATTGCATCCTCTTCACTTGAAGCAAGATTAAGCTGCAATATATCTGCGGGCATATCATTTACATTTTCTACTCTGAATAAATTTCCCGCATTATATGCAATCATTAATTCTTTCAATGTAGCTTTAGCTCCATTATGAAAATACGGAGCTGTTAATTCTATATTACGCAACGAAGGTACTTTAAATGCTCCGTTAACAGCAACTCTTTCATTGCTCTGTATTGGTCCCGGTACCTGGAAATTATTCGGATTAATTGTTGAGAATGAATCTACAACAGTTCCATCAGAATTCTGTTTACTTATTCCTAACGGAAAATTTAAAATGTTATTACCTATTCCAATATCTTCAGCTGTTCCCCTGATAGCAATATTATAATATCCAATATCATAAAGAGCCGGTTCACCGTTCTTCATTATCATCCTGTCAATAGGTCCTTGTGAATTAAAAACTGATACTGATGCATTAGTAAATTCAGGTCCTGAATGACAGTTTATACATCTTCCTTTTCCCATGAAAAGATTTAAACCTTGTTGCTCCTGAGATGTAAGCGAAGCTGAGCCTTCTCTGAATTTATCAAATTTAGAATCATCTGATACAAGTGTCTGTTCATAAGCCTGTATTGCCAATCCCCAGAATAAAGAGAAATTTGCCTCCATAACTGTAAATTCATCTGTAGTCAATGTATCCTTAGGACTTGATATAACCGGCTGACCATTAACAAAAGTTATTACATTATTAGAGTTCCACCATTGAGAATTGAAAGCAGCTTTAATTAATGATATGTAAGTTACACTTGTATCAAGACCAAGTGCCGGACTTCTCGATATTGAACCGAATCTGCTGTCTGATGAACTTACTAATTGCTTTGCAAGTGGTCTAAGCGCTAAAAGTTTTTTACCAAGCTTTGCAAAGGCTTTTCCGCTAAATGACATTTCATTACTATTTAATGGAGGCCCTACTGCCTGCGATGCCAAACTTGACAATGGGATTGCAATTGAAACAGGATTTACCGTTGTACCTATTATCTTGAATACTTTCGCATTTTGGTCTCTCATTCCAAATGGTGTAACACCATTAAAGAAATGATTTGCACGGCCATCCCAGAAATTTCTGTAGTTATAAACTGCATTAATTACACTTGGAGCATTTCTACCTGTAACCCTTCTAACATTTACTCCGGATACATTGAATACACCATCAGGCACTAAGGTACCGGATTCAACATCATTACCTAAAACAATATCGTTGAACTGAGTATTAAAAACACCCTGAGAACCTATAACATCATCATCAGATTTATTTTTAGAGAGAGGAAACATACTTATATCTAACTGCATATTTGGTGCTTTACTGAAATTAAAACTATTTGTGGTTCCGGGATGTACCTGGTTTTTGCTCCTGTTATCTGCGCCTGCAGCAAAATGGCAGTTAGCGCATGCTTGTATACCATCACTTCCAACCTGAGCATCCCAATATAAAGCTTTACCAAGAGTTATTGCCGCATCATTATTAATGATAAACTGTGTGAAGTCGAAACCGATAGCTTTATCCGGGCCCGGCACCTGTACTGTTTTAAGTGATGCCGGAATTGTAGCAGCAGGTTTTACTACAATTATTACACTATCGTTACTTTGAATTGCTCCATCGTTTGCCGTTAATTTTAATACATAGGTACCCGATAAATTAAACTTCGCTATTGTTTGCAACTGTGTTGGAGTTCTGAAAGTTACTGTACCAGGACCACTGGTTTTGCTCCATAAAATTGTTAATGCACCAGGTGGATTAGGTAAAGTATCATCTGTTGCTGTTCCACTTAGTTGAACTGAATCTAATGGCATTATTATTTGTTGATTAATTCCTGCATTTACAACAGGTGCACTAGTTCTATTAATTATAACCGTATCCTGTGAAGTCAAGCTTCCGTCATTGGCAGATAACATTAATCCAAAGGTTCCGCTTGCAGGTAATGTTGCTGTGCTTGTTAATGAATTTGTATTTCCAAATGTTACTCCTGATGGCCCACTTACCTGCGTCCAGGTAATTGATAATGAAGAAGGTG
>CAZIDB010000278.1:0-5822 GCA_964537965.1 uncultured Melioribacter sp.
ATGATGTTTTATGCCTCTTATTATTTCTTCTTTAAGGTTTTGGTATTATGACAAAGTTATTAAGCTATTATAAGCGCTGCGAAAATAATTCTGTGTTTCTTTATATCTCCTTTTTAATCGGATCGCTAAGATACAATTTCTACTCCTTTCACTTCTCTTTGATTAGAAGAACATATTTCTAAAAATATAAATGCTTGATATACCTCATCCGGGTAATCAGTTAATCTGTTCTGTATCTATTGTATTCAATCTACACCTTATTATTAGGTAGGAGTCGTTATGAATAGCATCATTCAGCGCGGGAAAATATTTCTACTAACCCTTTTATTATCTTTAACATTTTCTTCTGCAGTTCAGGCACAGTCTAATAAAACCGTAAATGTTCCTGTTGATCCTACATATACCGGAACATATAATTACCAGGGAATCTGGAATGGTCATTCTTATTACAAACATACTACACAGAACTTATATTTATATGTCGATCTGTATAGCGGGTATACTATGTGGTTGTTGGCAGACGTATTGGCTACTGATCCGAATTCCACCGGGGATCATGTTAAATACTATCAATGGCCTGCTTCATATGTGGAACCACTGGTTGCAGATCCGGGTGACGTTCAATGGTATGATGTAACTACTAATTGCGAAGGTGGTAGTTGTGAGCAAAATATTACAATAGTGGATGCTGCAGCCGGTGTAGCACCAACAGTTTCCACTGATGCGGCTTCATTAGTTACTACAGCTTCTGGCACGATAAACGGCAATATTGTTGCCGACGGGGGCGCAGTAACCAATAGAGGATTTGTTTATTCTTCTTCGGACAATACTCCTACAATTGGTGAAGCTGGAGTTACTCAAATTACAAAAGGAACAGGCACGGGAATTTTTTCCGAACAAATTGGCTCGTTGACCGCAGGAGTTACATATTATTACCAAGCGTATGGTACTAATACTTACGGTACAACATATGGCGGAGTAAAAAGTTTTACAACACCAACAACAAATCAACCAAATAAATATTTATCAGGTGTAACAACCCCTGCCGCAGCAAATGGAGTTTATGTGTGGATTGGTGAGTATTACGGTAAACCGGCATGGAAACATCAAACATCTAATTACTGGATTTATTATAGTGTTACAGGTTGGGACGCCAATTATTACTGGTATATTGATGATGAGTTAAAAAATACTCACGGTACTTATGATTATCTTTTTAATCATGCAGATGTGGCAAGTTGTCCTTCATCCGGATGGACAGCAGAAGACGGAACCGGAACCCCATCAATTATTGATTATCCGAATATTTCTTTTACAAATGGTTCTGCATACAGCCCTGGAAATCCAACGGCAGGTACAACTAACAATCCTATTGGAAGATTTTTACTAAGTGGCGAATTGGCAGGAGCTTCTCTTACTGCGGCAACTATAACTGTTTCAGGTACGCGAGCAAATGTTACTAATCTTAAGTTATGGAGTTCAACAGATGCAACATTCAATTCCGGCAGTGATACACAGCTTAACAGTCAGTCGGACGGATCAAGTGTAACTTTTTCAGGATTCTCATCTGCTATTTCCACATCAGGCACATACTATTTTGTAACAGCTGATTTAGATGCGGCTTCATCCGGTACTATTGCATTAACAATTGGTTCTCAATCAAATTTAGCTATAAGCGGCGGAGCTATTGCAAGTGGTTTTGCAGATGCACCTTTATCAAGCGGAACTATTACAATATCGTCTATTCCTGAAATAAATATAAAAAGCAATAATGTAACTATTGTTGATGAAGATACAACGCCTGATATAACAGACCATACGGATTTTGGAAGTGCAGATATAGTTTCGGGCAGTGTGGTTCACACATTTACCGTTGAAAATACTGGCGGCGGAACATTAACACTAACAGATGCATCGCCATACGTCGTAATTACCGGACACACAAGCGATTTTATTTTAACACAAACTCCTTCGGGCAGCATCGCTGGCGGCACTTCAACAACATTCCAGGTAACATTCAATCCAACCACAACGGGATTAAGATCCGCAACGATAAGTATTGCTAATAATGACGCTAATGAAAATCCATACAATTTTTCTATTCAGGGAACAGGAGCCGCTACACCAGAAATGGATGTATCCGGCCTTGGAATATCTATATCAGATAACGATGCATCACCCTCTGCATCTGACGATACGGATTTCGGCAGCTTACTTGTTGCATCGGGATCAGCAGAGCATACATTTACAATTACCAATACAGGTTCTGCTGCTCTCAGTCTGACTGATGCATCACCGTATGTAACAATAGCGGGGCATACTAGTGACTTCACATTAACACAAATACCATCAAATAGTATTGCTGCCGGTGGTGGAACAACAACATTTAAAATAACATTTGATCCAACAACATTAGGAACAAGATCTGCAACAATAAGCATAGCAAATGATGATGCAGGTGAAAATCCATATAATTTCAGCGTTACGGGGATAGGATTAGCACCTGAGATTAATGTACAGGGTAATGGTAACTCAATTGCAGATGGAGATGTAAGTCCTTCTGTAACAGATGACACAGATTTCGGTAATCAAAATGTAGCAAGCGGAACCGTTTCAAAAACATATACTATTCAGAACACGGGGACATCTACTTTAACATTAGGTGAAAACTCAGTGAGTTTTTCAGGCGGCCAATCCGGGGATTTTAGTGTAACTACTCAACCGGCAACAACTGTAGCGTCAGGAAGTTCAACTACATTTACAATACAATTCGATCCTTCCGCTACCGGAACAAGAAGCACAACTGTAAATATTGCCAATGATGATTCTGACGAAAATCCTTATAACTTCAACATACAGGGTACCGGAATAATTGATATTTCTGTAAATGACATTTCTGTGAATGAGAGCGACGGAAATGCTACGTTCACAATTTCCTTATCATCAACTCACTCAAGTGATATCACAGTAAACTATGCCACTGCTGATAATTCAGCAACAACGGCAGATAATGATTATACGAACACAAGCGGTACAGCAACAATAATTGCTGGTCAACTAAATACAATTGTATCTGTTCCAATTATTAATGATAACCATGATGAAGTTGATGAGACTTTTTACTTAAATCTAACAGGCAATAGCTTTGGTCAAATTACAGATAACCAGGGAACAGGAACTATAACAAATGACGACGTCCCGCCGTTAGTAACATTATCTGTTGCACCGGCAAGTGTTTCCGAAAATGATGTGCCTGAAACTTCAACAATAACAGCAACACTATCGGTGGTTTCTGGTAAAACGGTTACAGTAACTATTACTCCGTCCGGCTCAGCAACAGAAGGCACTGACTATATTCTTTCTTCATCAACTATTACTATTGCTCCCGGCAACCTGACCGGCACCGCCACAGTATCAACAATTCAGGATATGGATGTTGAAGGTCATGAAACAATTTTACTCGATATAACTGGTGTTAATAATTGTATAGAAGACGGAGTACAGCATCAAACCATCACACTGCTTGACGACGATTTACCTAAAGTAACACTTTCTCAATCAGTAATCTCATTTGATGAAGCAGGAGGAATGAATACAATTACAGCTACGTTAGATTATACATATACGGAAGATGCTGTAATAACAATTGGCATCAACGCATCCAGTACCGCAACAGAGGGGAGTGATTTTACACTTTCTTCAACAACTATTACTATCCCGGCAGGCAACTATACAGGAACAGCCACTTTAACAGCACAACAGGATCTGCTTGTTGAATCAGATGAAACAGTTATCGTAGATATATTATCAGCAACTAATGCTATAGAAAACGGAGTACAACAGGTAACCTCTTCAATTACAGATGATGATACGGCTACCCTTTCCATTGCCGCTTCGGCCCAGGCAAAAGAGAATTTTAATAACGGCGAGTTTACTATAACTACAAGCAAACAGTTTGATTCTCCGGTAACTGTTACATTTAATGTATCAGGAAGTGCAACTTCTGCAACAGATTATAACACACTTGGTACAACCGTTGTGTTCCCCGCCTTAAGTAATAGCGTTACAATTCCCGTTGAGGTAATAAATGATGCTCTTATTGAGCCCGATGAAACTGTTATAGTTACATTAGTTTCTACAAACAATCCGGATGTATCAGTTGCATCAGCACCTAATGCAAGTGCAACCGTAACCATTACTGATGATGATGTTAATATCTCCGTTAATGATGTATCTGTAAGTGAAGCAGATGGCAATGCCGTTTTCACCATTACTTTATCACGAACAGTTACCAGCGATGTAATAATAAATTATTCTACTGCAAATAATACTGCAACCGTAAATGATAATGATTATACTGCCACAAACGGAACAGATACAATTCCTTCCGGGCAGACATCAACAACTCTATCTGTACCAGTTATAAATGATACTCATTTTGAGCCGGACGAAACCTTTTATTTAAACATTTCAAATGCAAGTTATGGCACAATAACAGATGGTCAGGGACTCGGCACTATAACAAATGATGATAGCCAGCCAATAATTTCAATAGTGAAAAAAAATGATGCTGTCGAAAATGTTTCAAACGGTGCTTTTCTTGTAAAACTATCATGCCGCTCATACCAGGATATAACAATTGGAATTACAGTATACGGAACAGCAACTGTTAATAGTGATTATACTGCTCTTTCTCCTTCTTATACTATTCCGGCGGATTCTCTGTCTTTTCCAATTGAAGTGGCACAACTTGATGATTCCGAATCCGAAATTACTGAATATGTGGTATGTTCAGTTAGAACAGCTACAAATGCAAATGTTGCACCTGCTCCGGATAGTACTGCAACGGTTACTATTTATGACGATGATTTGCCACTGTTATTTGTAAATAATATTAGTGTTTCTGAAAACGGCAGCACCGCAAAATTTACAGTAAGTTCAAATAAGGTGTATTATGATGATATATTTTTCAACTTTGCAACGGCTAATAATACCGCCACTACAGCGGATAATGATTATAATGACACAAGCGGAACGGGAACAATACTTGCCGGTAACCTTTCTACGGAAATACAAATTACAATTAATGACGATACTCATTTTGAAGAAGACGAATCTTTTTATCTGGACTTATTATATGCGGTCAACGCTACTATTATGGATAACCAGGGAACATGTACAATCAACAATGACGATTCTCAACCTTCAATAACTCTTAGTCTGGCTAAAGGATCACTTGCAGAAAACGGAGGTGTTGATACACTTATAGCAACATTATCCAACAGATCATATCAGAATGTTACTGTTAATCTTGGATACTCGGGTACTGCACTTAATGCTACGGATTATACTTCTTCCTCTTCATCAATTAATATTCCTGCCGGTTTAACATCCGGGATTGTTACATTTACGGGCATTGATGATACCGAAGATGATGACAATGAAACAATTATTGCCGATATGATAAGCGGCGTTAACTGTACGGAAAACGGAGCTCAGCAGGTTACTACCACAATTATTATTGATGACGAAAATCCGGAAATAAATTTAAGCGGCAAAGGACAGAATATTACGGATGGCGATACTACTCCTGTTGATACGGATGATACTTATTTCGGCTATGTAGATTTTAATACGGGCAATGTAACTCACACGTTTACTATTACAAATACGGGAACCGGCGCATTACATTTATCAGGTACAAATCCTTTTATTACAATAACCGGTCATACAAATGATTTCACTGTTACAACTGCGCCCGCTTCCACGGTTGCAAAAGAAGGAGGAACAACTACATTCGATATTAATTTCAATCCGACTGC
>CAZIDB010000279.1:0-2107 GCA_964537965.1 uncultured Melioribacter sp.
GAAGACTGATTGTAATTACCAGGAGTGAAACGATGAAGTAATCAATGGAATTAATATATTATTGAATTTACTTCTTTCTGTCCCTAATGAGTTATTCTTTCTTAGCCAAAACATCATACCCAAACAATATTTTTTTATGGTGTTATAAATAAATTAAAATTAAATTCGATAATAATTGTATTAATGGCCGGATAATCGGTAATTAAAAAATGATGTGGTTCATCATTCATGTTAATTAATAATAATAGAAATAAACATAACCTCTCATGAAAATAGCAAGATTAAAAACAGAAGGATCACCTGAAGATGTACTTGTTGCAATTACGTCTGATGATAAACCGGAAATACCTGAAGATGTTCAAAGGAAATGGCAGAAAATTATTGACCTTGCAGCGAAAATTATTGGAGTACCTTCCGGTTTAATTAACAAGCTTAACGAGGAAACATTAGAAGTTTTTCTGTCAAGCAAAACAGAGAACAATATCTTTGAGAAGAATTTAAATTTTGAACTTGGACTTGGCTGGTATTGCGAGAATGTGGCCGGAAGTAAAAAGGAATTAATGTTGCCTAATGCGCTTAAGGACGACGAATGGAAAGAGAATCCGAGCGTTCCATTTAACATGATTTCATATATGGGCGTGCCGATTTTCTGGCCTGATGGCGAAGTGTTTGGTACTTTCTGCGTACTTGATAATAAAGAGAATCAATTTTCCGAAGATTATAAAGAGCTTATCATATCACTCCGTGAGATAATTCAAAACGATTTGAAGCAGGTAATTTTATTAGAGCAATTTAAAAATGATGTTATGTGCAAAGAAATGCAGATAAGAGAAATTCATCATCGGGTTAAAAATCATTTTAATTTATTAATAAGCACTATATCGCTTCAGTCGATTAAGGATTATAGTAATAAAAATATTAAAACTGTTCTTGCCGAAATACAATCCAAGATCAATGCAATATCCTTGATTCATGATAAACTATACTTTTCAACTAATCTTGATAAAATTTTAATCGGAGAATATCTTAAAGATGTTGGAGATTTCCAGATCAAGAGCCTTTATCAATCCGGAATTAGTTTTGAATGTTTTAGTCCCGCAATAAATCTGCCGGTTAATGTTACGGTTTCGTTAGGATTTTTGTTGAATGAGTTAATTACAAATTCGATTAAGCATGCTTTCAAAGGGATTGAACTACCGGTAATTAAAGTATCAATTGAGCAGAAAGAAAACGGAAATATTGTTTTTGAATACAGGGATAACGGGGCTGGGCTTCCGGAGAATTTTAATGCAGATAAACTTGATTCCCTGGGTGTGTTGTTAATTAAAATTTCCGCTCAGCAGTTAAAAGGACTATTAAAGATGCAGAATGATAATGGATTTCATCTTAAACTAACTTTTAAACTACCGCATTAAGAGAAGACAACTTAACAATTTTATTCAAGTTCGTACTTTTTAATTTTCGCAATAAGGTTAACGCGTGAGATATCCAGTATTTCCGCTGCCTTTGTTTTGTTGTTGTTTGTAAACTCCAAAACTTTTTTAATGTGCTGCTTTTCAACTTCATTTAAAGTAGGCGGTATAATTCCTTCATCAAATTCTTTGTAAGAACCATTTGTTGATAAGAAATAATTCGGTAAGGATTTTTTCCTTAGCTCGTTTGTTGTTTCAACTATTATTGCGCTGTTGATTATATTCATCAGCTCGCGCACGTTACCAGGAAAGGGATAACTCCTGAAACAATTCAAAACAGGTTCTGAAATTTTTTCAATGATCTTGTTGTACTTCGCACTGAATTTCTTAAGGAAATAACCGGAAAGTAATTCTATATCACCTTTCCTTTCGCGTAGCGGGGGAACATAGATTGAATTAATATTTAGCCTGAAGAATAAATCCTTCCTGAAACTTCCTTTCTTAATTTCTTCAAAAAGATTTTTATTTGTAGCAGCTATAATTCTAACATCAACCTTTATATTTTTTGTAGAGCCGAGACGATAAAATTCTTCTTCCTGAAGTACACGTAAAAGTTTAACCTGTATCGGCAGAGATAATTCACCGATCTCATCAAGGAATAATGTGCCGCCGTTTGCTTCTTCAAGAAAACCGGA
>CAZIDB010000279.1:2207-5813 GCA_964537965.1 uncultured Melioribacter sp.
ATTTCAAATCATCAAGTTTACATTTACCGGGAGATTCAATTTCACTTTTAACAATTTCTTTTTGCCTGATTGCGGTTTCAATTGTTTCTATTAATTTATTTTCTTCAATCGGCTTCAGCATGTAATCGAAAGTGCCAAGTTTCATTGCAGAGATTGCAAGATCAATATCTTCTACTCCGGTTAGAACAATTGTTACAAGATCAATCTTTTTCAGTTTGATATGTTTCAAAATATCCAAACCGGTTACTTCCGGCATATCCATATCAAGCAAAAGAACATCAAACTTTTCCTTGTCTAATAGATCAAATGCTTTTGACGAATCCTGCAATGTTGTTATTTCATATTTCTCTTTCTGAAGAAGAAATATTCTCAGAAAGTTCAGCACTGCCTGGTTATCATCGATTAAGAGAATTTTAATCATATATATTCAGTTTTTAGTTACAGGAATTCGTATTGTAAATTTAGTGCCCTGCCCAACTTTGGAATCAACTTCAATTTCACCGTTATGGTCTTTAACAATTCCGTAGGAGATTGACAGACCGAGACCTGTTCCGCCTTTATTTCTTTTTGTAGTAAAGAACGGATCGAAAATATTTTTCTTTACGTTATCAGGCATCCCAATACCATTATCGCTTACGGTAAGGATTATGTTATTAGTATCTTTATCAAAGTTTGTGGTAATTCTTATTAGTCCGCCTTCACACTCAATTGCCTCAGAAGCATTCATGATTAAATTAACGAGTAATTGTTCAAGCTTATTTGAATTGCCTTTAAATATTGGAATATCGCTGCCAAGTTCAATCTCAAGCTTAGCATATTTCTTCGTGTGCTTTTGAGTGAATGTAAGGTTATTTGTAATAATGCTGTTCAGGTCAATAACTTCTGTTAAACCGCCTTCATCCTTCTTAGCAAAGTTGCGCAGGTCAGTTACTATTTTCTTAGTACGGTTAGCGCCGGTAAGCATGTCCTCTACAAGAATTGTAATATTTTCCTTAAAGGTTTTGTAATCAAGCCGTGCAACCTTTAAATCAGGATGATACTGGTAATACAAATCCAGCAGAGGAAATATATCGGTGAATGATTCCTGGATAATTTTAAGATTGCCAAGAATAAAAGTATTTGGATTATTAATCTCGTGTGCTACACCGGCAACAAGTTTACCAAGCGACGCAAGTTTATACGACTGCAGTAATTGTTCTTCCATTTTTTTTTGCATAGTAACATCCATGCAGACCTCAAGCACGCTATCGACAACTCCATTCTCACCAAAAATTGGATAAGTATTAAGCCTGAAATATTTATCTTCAATAATTCTTTCCTGCACCGCACTGTTACAGGTTCGTATAGATTCTAAAGTAGGGCACTCAGGGCATCTCTCATTCAAACCGAATAATTTATTATAACATTTCCCGGTATCACCAATTTCATCCTTATTGGACATGCTGATATTGAAATCCTTATCAACCACAATAATTGTGTTAGTAATAGCGCTGAAGAACGCTCTTAATTTTTCACGGCTTTGCTTGCATTCTTCACCAAGTCTAAGTAGAATTTCATTTTTTGCTTTTAGAATTTTCTGCTGCTTCTCAAGATTTTTTTCTCTCTCGTTCTGTTCAAACTTCCGGGATATCTTATTGGCAACCTCATCAATATACTTATTTGCGTCCTTATGCAAACCGGTTTTGTACTTTGAGAATACCTTTATCTTTCCTTTTTTCTGTCCGTTTGGTTTTATTTCGCTTTCAACAAGGTCGTAAATATCATTGGGATTCCAATCGGTAATTCCATAAATATTTTTACCAATCTCAATATTCACAATTGTATCTGCCGGGAATTGAAATGCCTGCTGAATATGATTTATTGCAGCATCCAAAATATCTTTTATCTCACCAGGCGAATCAAGGTCCTTGCTTATTTGGTAAAGACTTTCCAGTTCTTTAACTCTTTCTTTCAGATCGTGTTCAATCGTGGCAATGTGCATTACCTTATCTTTCAAACCAAAAGCATAAACGTTTTCCTGGTTTTCATATGGAAATAAAACAAAATCTTCTTTTATTCTTCCGAAGTTGAAAGTAATATATTTATTCTCTTTTAACTTACCTGCTGAAACCCTGATAATTTCAATTTGATTTAAATGATTAATATCTATTCTATTTTGTAAGAGGAGACTTCTAATAGAATTGCCGCAATAGATGATTGAATAATCACCGTTGAAGATTACGATGTTATCAAACAATTCGTTTATAAGGTTGAAACTACTAAACATTAATGCCTGGTTACATAAGTTGCATTTTTATGTTCTTAAAATAGTAATTTTCCTGGTAATGTATAGCTGGTTTAACCGGGTCAAACGTAGATAAATTTATATCGTAATTTTGGAAATTCAACTTTTGTTTTGTAAATCCGTTTGTAAAGAAATTATCCATCCAGAACTTTCCAGCTTCTGAGTAATTGTAAAACCTGTTTACAGATTTAATCTCAGCAAAAACATCTTCAATTGATTTATGGTTAAACTGATCTGAGAATTGGGAGGCTAACATTTTAATTATTTCCCAGTTTGCAAACATGTTTAAGCTGTCAACTACTTTGTTTGATCTTTGAGTTATATTATCGCAGTTTGTATAAGTCCCTGTCTGTTCAATATGAGTAGAAGCCGGTAAAATCACATCTGCTTCAGCAGTTGTAGCAGTATGGAATGAATCGCTCACAACAAGCAGTTCAAGATTGCTTAAGTACCTGCTGTTGCTACTATGTGAGAGCGGGTCTTCACCAAAGATTAATGCAGCTTTAATTTCACCTCGTTTAAGTTTACTTAGCAGGTTAACCGGAACAAAGTTTTCATTTAAATTATGATTCCAGCATTTTCCGATTCTTTCTACTTCTTCTTTATCGGAAGCTTTAACAAAGCCAGGCAGATAATCTGGGGTAAAACCCATATCCATTAAACCGGTAGAATTATTGAATTCTCTAAGAAGTATAATTCCGTTATTTTCTTTACCGACTCTGCCTGTCATCAAAAGAAAATTGTTAATTGCCTGAAGATCATTTAATGATTTGTCCGCAGTTGAATCAATATTATAAATAAAGATTATGTTTGATTCCGGGTTTGATACTAGCTGGATGCACTGTTCAAACTTATCTTTACTTACACCGGAAATATCCAGTGCGTTTTGGATTTTTAATTCATCAATACTTTGTCGGAATTCCTCAAACTTTTCTGTTCTGCCTGAAATAAAACTTTTATCAATCTTATCATCATCAATAATTTGTTTCATTATAGCATTAAGAAGGGAAGTGTTCGTTCCTTTTTTGCTGTCAATCCACAGGTCGGCCTGCCTGGTTAATTTTATTTCAGAAGAATTAATGAGAATAACTTTAGCGCCTTTTTTCTGCGCAGCTTTTATTTTTAATTCCATCACAAGATTTTCTTCAGACAGGTTGGAGTTTATTACAACAATTACATCCGCCTTTTCAAGTTTACCGGAATCAATAGTTGAAGTAGTAAATCCAATTGAATCATCAAGACTGTTTAACTCAAGTCCGTAAAGCATATTGGAAAAGCTGTGAATATTGTTATTGCCAATACCAATTCTTGCAAACTTCTGA
>CAZIDB010000280.1:0-4115 GCA_964537965.1 uncultured Melioribacter sp.
AAACCTATAACGCCAATAAACAAACTGCGCTAGAAAATTATCTGGATAATCTGAAATTTCTCTTCCAATTTCATTAATTATATCAGTGGTATCTTTGCCAGCCATAAAAAGAAAATCAACATTTCTGAAACGTGCGTTTTTAACCGGCTTCCCTTTCTCATCATATATGTAAGCAACATAAGTTTTCTCATCGTTGTAATCGGTTTTGTTTCCGTCGGTAAAATAGTAAGAAAGCAAAGCAGCATCTCCGGGTATTTCTATTTCGGCGTACCACTTGTTTTGTTTTTTCTGCATTATTGTTTTGTGTGCTCTGCCGCTATCAGGATTTAATACATTATTAAATAGAGATAAGTGACCACGTTCAGGTAGTCCGGTTGTACTCCAATAATCAAAGGCGTAAACTACTTTCATTTCCTTTGCATCTGTTAAGATGTTCTTTTCAGATGGATCATATTCAACCTGAAATTTTTTACCGGCAACAGGATAGTTTTGTGGAAATAAAAGTGAAGTAAGAAGAATTAATAAACCAAAAATGTTTTTCATAATAGTAGCCCCTCAATAAATTTATGAATACAAACAGAAAATAGACTTCTCCCTTAACAAAAGCAAAGGTATTTTACATGACGAATACCGAAATAAAAAGTTACCATTTAAATTTTAACAAACTTATTCGCAGCACGCTTATCAAATTAAAAGAAGAATCTTGCCGTAAAATGGTTGATAGCAAAAAATTAGGGAAATAAGAATATTTAAAGTGATCCCTGGATTAAAATACGGATCTGGTTTATCATTACAGATAAAATCAGTGTTGATCAGTTGGATCTGTATCATCTGTGTTCTGTTAGCTTTATTGTTTTACAAACTATGCAACTAAAAAACTCTTCTTTAATTTGATCAGTAACCTGGTTCGCTCTTCAGATTACTATTTCAAACTTAAAATCTTTAATATTTACAAAGGTATCTTTTTCATTTGTTAGTTTATCTGTCTTACTCCGGAAATCCATTCTCTCACAGCTTATAACTAAAGAATTATCTTTGAAATTTAATTTTGTGCCTACCATTTGCATATTAAAATACTTTACTTCCCAGCTCTTCTTTTCGTCGTCGCATTCTTTACTATAATACACTAATTCCTTTAGAAGGTCATATCTAAATTCTTCCCGAGAACCTTTCTGTCCTTCTATTTTGTGACTATTACTAATACTTAATTGTAAGTCATTTGGATAAGGATATGGATCCTTTTCACTATAGGGCAACCAGTTTTTATAGTGCAGGTCCATGGATATCATTTGTTGTATGTTGTCATTATTTCTTTCTGCTCTTACACTCACAATAATTTCATCATCTTTCCTAAGTATAACGCTAACGATTGGAATTTCAATTTTCTCTCCATTAAAAGTTAAACTGATTTTCCCCTTGTTGTTTTCCTCTGCAGAAATGTTTATGATAAACAAAAGCATCATAAAAAATATTTTTTTCATCTACTGCTCCATTTAGTTTTCAAAATTTATAATTATGGATTCGTTTACAAACCTTTCGTAATCGGAATAACCGAATATCTCGTACTTCTCGCCGCTCCGTGTAAAGTTTGCACTCCAGTTTTCCTTTGGCAGACTAATCCTTGTTCCGACATCTTTTTGAATCGTTATTCTTTTTTTAATTGGTGTCCATCTTTCAGTTTCATCCGGATTTATCTTTTTGTAATTTATAAACAGGTCGGCTGTTAAAACATCACCCTTGTAAGAAATTGGAACAAGAATAATGTTATACGTGGACTTGAATATTTCTTCTCTTGTTTTGTAGTTCTTATATGCTTCTTCTTTCTGAGTATTGTATAGATGAAACGGCGGCTCCAAAACACAACGATAAATATTTACAGGCAAATCCGTATTATTAAAATCATTTTGCAGGCTGTTAAAGTTTTCTATTCCCTTTTGTTTTACGCTGGTAATAATATCGCCAAAAGTAGGTCTGTTATTATATAGCTGTTTAAGTGAATCAATTGACAGAAACTCAACATCGAATTTCAGATTTGTTTTACGCAGACTGGATTGAGACGCGGAATTGATTAGTTCATTCTCAAGGACAGAATTCTTTTCAACATAAAGAGAATTTTCTTCTTTACTTTTCCTTTTTATAGAAACTGTAATTTTAAATGGGTTAAAGTCTTTATCAAGAAAGTCAAAGCTTACCTGTTTACCGAATGGAATTTTTACCAGCTTATAATGAACATCAATATTAAAATCTGAATTCAGATAATCGCCACCGTTCCAATTTAGGTTTTTAAAAACTGCGTACTTAATAAACAAGTTTACGGAATCTTTATTGTTGTTATTTTCCTGCGGAAAAATGTTAAACGAAATTGCCTTCTCGACATCAAGCGTACTTGTCATCGTTTCCAAATCCTGCGAAGGCAAATTATTATTTACCCATTGTTCTCTTAAAAATGATGAGCCGGTTAAGCCTCCAATGATTTCAGGATCAAGAAAGTTGAAACCACCTTTAACAATTTTTCCGTCAAGCAGTTTATCGTATGATGTAAAAAGAAAATAACCTTCAAGTGCTTCATCATCATTCTGGTTTTTATTCAGACTAACTTTCTGCAAATCATTCGCTGTGCTAATTGTAATATTCCACTCAAATTCATTTGAAGAGCTTTGAGCAAATCCTCTTGTTAGAAATAGAATTACACTTACAAGCAACAACTTCTTCATTTCAGTTTCCAATTACCTGTGGAGTCATGAAATCATTCTTAGTAACTCTTTCGGTCTTTAAAGAATTCAGATACTGTTCATAACCGGAAGCCGGTTCTTTGGGCCCATGTTTTGCATAAACAATATCATTTTTATTCAGCTTATCAAAAACAATTTTATCTTTACCGTATCGAAGGTATAAATCTCTCATCATTGCTGTATCTGTTTTAACTTTTCCCTGGCTTAAGTACGGACTGCGACGCTGGAGCAGATCCTTTGCTTCATATTTGTTTTTACTTTGTCTGTTTTGGCGCTGCACACTTACAGCATCAGGATTATCGTTCTTTACGTTTACCCTTTCACTTATAATGTTGTCATCGCTAAAAATGGTTTGTATGTATTTACCAGGAGCTTTACGAATTGCAGTGTAAGCCATCTCTTCATCTGGTTTGTTCTCTTTGGCTGAATTTTGTATTTCCGTTTTTGAAAACTTCTCAGGCTTTTGTTTTGATGCCCCATTATTTATTGCATCGGTTTTGTTCTTCGCGAAAGATTTTTCTTTATTTATTATTTCCTGCGGATTAGTAACAGGCTCACTTATATAACTTTTTTGAAGTGATGAGTACTCTGAATTTAGTTTATTCAACTTATTCTTTAGTTCATTCTCTTTTGTTTTATTAAGCAGAAAAAGAACTCCAAGCAAAAGGCAGGCTGCCGCAGCAAAGTAAAATGCTTCTCTATAATAATTCCTTTTATTCGTTTGGGTTTGCTTAATCAATTGAATAACAGCTCCGTCTCTTTCGGGCAATTGCTCTGCAAAATACTTTTTTGATTTATCTTTTAAGTTCATCAACTCCACTAAAGTATCTCTGCATTCCGGGCATTCAGCAAGATGCTCAAACAATTTATCCTGCTCAGAATCCAGGAGTTCCCCATCAACAAACAAGCTTATTTCATAGTCATAGTGTTTCATTCTTTAGCTCTCTTTTAAATAATTTCTTAATTCCTGCCTTGCACGGAAGATTTTTATTTTCACATTTTCCAAAGAAAGATTTGTAAGCTCTGCAATTTCTTTATAAGTATAACCAGCATAATCAACAAGAAAGATTAATTCGTTCTGCTCCTGGCTTAGTTTCATCAGTGCATCGCGGATGCTGATCTTCCAATCAACATTTAACTCATATTCTTCTTTTATCTCTTCTTCTGAATAATCCCTCCAGTTATAGTCCGAACTCTTCATCCTGTTGTAGCAGTAATTTCTTGCAATAATAAAAAGCCATGTTTTCTGTGAACATTGCTCTTTGAATGAATTCTCATGCTCAACATACTTTACGAACACTTCCTGCATTGCGTCTTTAGCTTCTTCCCTGTTTTTAAGCAAGCTAAATGCGTAGCGGTAGATATCCAGCGAGAATCTATCAT
>CAZIDB010000280.1:4215-5736 GCA_964537965.1 uncultured Melioribacter sp.
CTGTTTTTAAGCAAGCTAAATGCGTAGCGGTAGATATCCAGCGAGAATCTATCATAAAGCGTTGAGACGGATAGTTTTTCTATTTTATCTTCCAATGGATTTTTACTCATTCAAACAAATAGACAATTAAGTACGCGGGAAGTTACAAACGATTGGTGGAAATTTGCAGAATATTCTTTTTAAATGAAACGGATATAAAAGGAGACAAACAATTACCAAAACTAAAAGTTAGAGAAGAATCAGAACCCGCCCACAGCAGGCGTTGATTACACAGATATTAAAGATTGCCTCAGATAAAAATCTGCGCATATCATTTGGATCTGTGTCATCAGTGTTCAAATACCAGCTATAGTTTTGCCGGTCATATCTTTTTCGTTCTATTTATTTTTTGCTCCTCCCGGATTTTTATCTCAAACAAGTAGATAAACAAAAATAGAATTGTTATTATTCAACCGCTTCCATTTTCTATTCATCATAAACTTTAGGAGATAAACATGTTAACTGCAAAAAGAGTCATTATTGCCACTATCTGTGGAGTTGTGTTCGGATTTGTATGTTTAGGTTTAGCTTCGTCAAATCCAAATCCCGCAGAACAACTGCCTGCTGCAACCAAATTGCTAATTGTTATCAGCAGAACTATGCTTGGTTTTACAATTGGTATCAGCGCATTAAGATTAAAATGGTGGGTTCATGGAATTGTTCTTGGAATTATTGCAAGCATCCCGATGGCTGTGCCGGTTTTTAACAATACCTCCATCTTCATAGGCACATTCATTATGGGAATTATTTACGGAGTATTAATTGAATTGATAACCTCAATTCTATTTAAAGCTAAGCAGCCGTTTGAAGTAAAGATTTAATATTCCGGGAGTAAAATTTATAGCCGGGGCAAAGTATATTTTTATCTTCGCCCTGTTGATAATAAAACTTAATTCACTCAACTAAGTATAAATAATTCGGAAGTTTTATTTTTAATCCTGTATTGTCGCCGGTAAAGTCGGTTTGCTGATCGCCAACTGATGCAATGATATTATAACCCATTTCAGTCAGTACAAGTCTTTCGACATTTTTATAGTCGGGAGTTTTTGTGTCTATCATTATTTCCGATTTAACTATTAGCGTATCGAATTTTGTGTAACCCGCATTTATAAGATTCTTGTAAGTTGCAGCGTAATGTTTAAAATTTCTTCCGGTAAGAAAAATTACTTTGATGCGCCGGTCAATTAGAAAATCATAAAAATCCTTTACGCTTGGAATTGCAGGTGCAGATGCTTTCTCCATGAACCCATCCCAAAGGGCGTCATCATTACCAAAATCCAAACTCTTAGAAAACTCATAGTTAGAGATTGCAGTTTCATCCACATCAAAAATAACGGTGGAATTTTTACTAATATCCATGCTCTTAATATCCGCAATGGCATCCCGGATAATTTTCTTTACGTCCGCATCATACTGCCCCGCTTCATAATATTTTTTTAGCTGCTTTTTTGTTTCCGCAATATTCACAAGCGAAGAAGAGCA
>CAZIDB010000281.1:0-5732 GCA_964537965.1 uncultured Melioribacter sp.
TTTTTATTAGGTGTAACAATTGAAATACTTGAGCTTAGTATTTCAAGATACTTTGATAGAATTAATTCGCTTGTAGTGCAATCAACGAAAATGCTGTTTGGCAAATTAAGCTCTTTCATTCTCCGGACAAACTCATTCAGATTGGTATTTTCACCAGAGGAGAAAAGTCTTTTTTCCCATTCATTTATTGGTAAACCATTTACATCAAAAAGCATTTTTCTGCTGTTGGCAATCGCAATAATCTTCAGGTCAATAAACAATTCCTTAGAAAGGAAATCGATCTGGTTCTGTATCTGCTTAAAAAGAGTTCTGCCGATTAAGCCTGTACCAACAACAAAAAGATTTATCGATTTATAGTCAGAAAGGAAGAAAGCATCATGGATAGCATTCAATGCTTTTGCTTCATCGTACTGATTTATTACGGCAGATATATTTAATTCCGATGAGCCCTGGGCAATTGCAATTATATTAACGCCATTCTTTCCAAGCGCCTGGAATACTTTTCCTGCAACACCGGTTTGATTACGCATGTTTTCACCAACAACTGCGACAATAGAAAGATTTTCTTCAACTACAACCGGTTCAAGCAACATATCTTTAATTTCATATTTTAATTCTTCTTCAATTAGTTTTTTCGCTGTAAATGCTTGTTTAGGAGGAACAGCAAGGCATAAAGAGTATTCCGAAGAAGCTAACGTAATCAGTAAGACACTTATGTTTTTTGAACCGAGTGCGTTAAAAATTCTTTTAGCAGTATCAGGAATTCCAACCAAACTGCTTCCCTGGATTCTTAACAATGAAATCTTATCAACAGAAGTAATTCCTTTTATCGGAAATTTTGAATGACCATTTTTATTTGTAATTAAAGTGCCGATAAAGGTAGGATTAAAAGTATTCTTAATCCTGATTGGAATATTTTTATCCAGTGCTGGGCGCATTGTCGGTGGATGAATTACCTTAGCACCAAAGTGCGACATTTCCATCGCTTCTTCGTACGTCATCTGAACAATTGGAAAAGCTTTTTTAACCTTTTTAGGATTAGCAGTTAATACGCCGTCAACATCTGTCCATATCTCAATTTCCTCAACATCAAGTGCGGCGCCAAATAGTGCTGCCGTATAATCTGAGCCACCTCTTCCAAGTGTTGTTGTTTCATGATTTATTGTTGATGCTATAAAGCCGGTTACTATCTGAAGCTTTTTATGAGTGTTGAAATATTCGGAAATATTTTTATTCGTGATTTCAAAATTTACTCTTGCATAGCCGAAGTTATCATCGGTAACAACAAGATTCCTGCTATCCAGGTATTCGGCTTTTGCATTTTTACATTTTAGCGCTTCAGCAATAATATAATTCGACAATCTTTCGCCAAAGCTCATTACATAATCTAAAGTTTTGGGAGAAAGCTCCTTAACAAGGTAAATTCCGTTAAGAACATTTTTAAGTTCAAGAAAAGTATCTTTCAATGTAGCTGTAACAGATTTGCGGGATTCCTTTGTAATTAATTCTTTTACAGCAAGAAAATGTCTTTCTTCTATTTCCGTATATCTTGTAAGATAATCTATGTTTCTTCTGGCCGCCATCTCACTTGTATGAATGAGTGTATCTGTTATTCCCTGGAAAGCGGAAAACACAACTGCTATTTTCTTATTCTTTTTTTGAGAATTAATAACTATATCAATAACTTTTTTAATCCTTTCCGGATTACCAACTGAAGAGCCGCCAAATTTTAAGATTTTCATAATTCACCTTATGTATAAAAACAAAAAAACCGACTCAGTTATCTGAAGTCGGTTTCTACTGTTAAAAAGTATACACTTCCAACTTCAGCCTGAATAAGCTGTCGGAGTTGTTGTAGTTGTAGTGTGCATCATTGTAGAAACGGTAATATTTATTTTTTCTGATTTCATTTTCAATTTCCTATTTGCAAAAGTATAGCAAGAAAATTTATTTGTCAAATATTTATTTAATTATCGGAAAAAATCCTGAATAGTTTTATACTTAAGTGAATATAAATCAAAGCGGCAAAGCATCTAATGTTCTAAGCGATTTATTTATGAAAAAACTTTTAAATTTCTCTGATCCTTGCAACCCTTAAATCCTATCTTTATTTTTGGACATTAAAAATGATAGGTACTATAATGAATCCTACCCAAAATGAAATAATGGAAATTTTCCTAAAGACTGAGGCATTGCTGAACGGGCATTTCCTTTTAACATCCGGAAGACACAGTAACCAGTATTTTCAATGCGCTAAAGTTTTACAATACCCGAATTATACCGAACAAGTTTGTAAGTCGATTTCGTCATATTTCAGCACGTTTGAAGTTGATACTGTTGTTTCACCTGCAATGGGTGGAATAATAGTAGGGCAGGAAGTTGCAAGACAATTAAATAAAAGATCAATCTTTGCCGAAAGAGAAGATAAGTTGCTCGTATTAAGACGTGGATTTGAAATTAAACCGGGAGAAAAAATATTAGTTTGTGAAGATGTTGTAACCACTGGCGGTTCAGTATTCGAAGTTATTGAAATTGTAAAACGAGCCGGTGGTGAGCTTGTTGGTGTCGGATTTCTTGTTGATCGTTCAAACGGCAAGGTTAACTTTGGAGTTCCGCAGGTAAGTGCACTAAAGCTTGATGTAGTTTCATATTTACCTGAAGAGTGCCCGATTTGTAAAGAAGGCATTCCTGTTGTTAAACCCGGCTCAAGAAAAATTAAGGCATGAGTATTTTTAATTCACTTAATAAATGAATTCAATTGATGGAATAATCATATGAAAAAAATATTTCTTCTTGTCATACTTTCAATTTCTGCTTATGCGCAAATTGATTTTAACACTTACTTTGAACCTAAAACCTTACGAATTGATTACTTTCACTCAGGGGATATATCTGAGGATTCTTATTCAATTGATGAATTAAGAATGGAACCATATTGGGGCGGTTCGCAGGTTAACATGATTGATAAATTCAGGTATGGAAAATATATTGTTGAAGTTTTCGAAAAAGAAACGAATAAATTAATTTATTCAAAAGGTTATGCTACTTTATTCAGTGAATGGCAAACCACGGAAGAAGCTAAGCATACATTTAAAACATTTAGTGAAACTGTAGTAATTCCTTTTCCAAAGGTACCTGTCAATGTCGTCTTCAATACAAGAAACAAAAAGAATGAATTTAAAAAGAAATTTGAATATGAAGTAGATCCTAAAAACTATTTTATAAATCCTGAAATGCGCTTGCAATATAAAAATTTTAAGGTTGTAAATTCAGGTGATCCTAAAGTAAAAGTTGATATCGTTATAATTCCTGACGGTTATACTAAAGAAGAAATGGAAAAATTCAAGGAAGACTGCAATAGATTTGCAGGTTATCTCTTTAATGCGTCTCCTTATAAGGAAAATAAAGACAAGTTTAATATATGGGGAGTTGAAGCTCCATCTCAGGAATCAGGTACCGATATTCCCGCTAAAGGTGTTTGGAAAAAGACTTTGATAAATACTACATTTTTTATGTTTGATCTTGACCGTTACTGTATGACAGGTGATAACAAAAGCTTAAGAGATCTTGCAGCTAATACACCTTATGATCAGATTTATATTCTTGTAAACACTGATAAGTATGGTGGTGGCGCTATTTATAACCATTATTCTGTTTGTGTCAGCGATAATAGAGCAGGAGAATATATTTTTACGCATGAATTTGGGCATGGTTTCGTAGGTCTTGCGGATGAGTATTATACATCTGATGTAGCTTATGAAAATTTTTATCCGTTGGATGTTGAACCTTATGAACCGAATATAACTACACTTGCTAACTTTGAAAGTAAATGGAAAGATATGGTTGATAAAGATACCCCGATTCCTACACCTAATGAAGAACAATATAAAAATGTTGTTGGCGTTTTTGAAGGTGGCGGTTATGTTGCAAAGGGAGTTTACAGACCTTCATTGGATTGCACTATGAAATCGATTTCAGTGAACAATTTTTGTCCCGTATGCAGAAGGGCAATAGAAGAAATGATAAAATTTATCGCTGAATAAAATGAAGCATAAAAAACTCTATCGCACAATTGAAGCGGTTGCCTCCGGTGAATTTTCTTCAGGTGAGGAAATGCTTGTTAGCATACTTAACCTGATTGTTCATAAGCAGGAAGCGGGTATTACCGGCGGCAGAATCTGGAAACTTGATATTGAAAACAATTCTTATCATTTAATTTACCAGACAGGTTCATTGGAAAAAATTGAACCTGATTTCCAGATCTTTATCCGGGATTATCCGATTTTCGATCTTATAGCAAGCGAACGTTCAATATTAGCTGACGAGACTAACAACAGTTTACGGAAAAAAGGCATTTTTAAATATTCGGCAAGCGGTGTCGGATCAAAGAAAAAAATTAATGGCAAATATTATTATGAATACCTGCTTGCATTAAACAGCGAAAACATTGACGATGAGCTTAGATATACTCTTACTATTGTTGCCACAGTATTAACTTCACAGTTGAAACAAAGGAGAATATCTGCAAGCGAACAGCATCTAAAAGCCGACCTTGATAAAGCAAAGCAATTGCAGAAGAGCATTTTACCCGAGCACGAATATAATTTTCATAATTTTGAAATGTTCGGTTTAACAATTCCTGCAGAAGTTATTGGCGGTGATTTTTTTGATTACCTGAAAATTGGTGATGAAGAACGCATTGGTATAGTTGTAGGTGATGCGGCAAGCAAAGGTATTAGTGCGGCTGCCGAAGCAATGTATATTTCTGGCGCTGTTAGAATGGCAAGTACGTTTGAGATTAAAATTTCTCCCTTTATGAAAAGAATGAACGAACTTGTCCACAAAATTTTCAGTGAGGAAAAATTTGCGACAATGTTTTACGGCGAAATATCTACGGATAAGAATGGGTTATTTCTTTATGCTAATGCAGGTCATAATCCACCAATATTTGTTCGGGCTAAAACAGGAGAAATAAATCATCTGCTACCGACAGGTCCTTTGCTTGGTCCTTCACCTCATGCAAAGTATGAAACGGAGAATATTAATTTCCAGGTAAATGACGTTCTTGTAATTTATACTGATGGGATTGTTGAATCGTTTAATGCTTACGGGGAATTGTATGAAGAGTTCAGACTTGAGAAGATAATTAAAAACACAAGGAATCTTACACCGAAAGAAATAGCCTATAAAATTTTGGATGATGTTATTCATTTCAGCAAAGACGGAAAATATTCTGACGATAAAACCCTGGTTGTAATTAAACGGAATAAATAAAATTAAGAGATAAATTGAAAAGCCTAAAAGAGAAATACGGCAGCTGGGCTTTAGTTACTGGTGCTTCATCCGGAATCGGAAAAGAATTTGCTAAGTACTTTGCTGATGAAGGATTCAATCTTGTTCTGATTGCACGGAGAATTGAAAGACTTGAAGAATTAGCAAAGCAGCTGAAAGAAAAAAATAAAATCGATGTTATTTCAGTCTGTGCAGATTTAAGTAAAGATGACTTCCTTCCTTTAATTCTTGAAAAGATTAAGGACATCGAAATAAATATTCTTGTTAACAATGCAGGAATTGGTTCAAGCGGAAGATTTGAGACTATTCCAACTGAAAAAGAAATTGATTTAGTTAAACTGAATTGCCTTGCTCCATTAATATTAACACATCACTTTGTTAAAGGAATGATTAAGAATAAAAAGGGAGCAATAATATTTCTTGGTTCAATCGTTGCATTT
>CAZIDB010000282.1:0-5687 GCA_964537965.1 uncultured Melioribacter sp.
TTCCTACTTCAGGATCGATAATCTTGATGTATTTAAGTTCGTTTTTAAGTTTCAGTCTTCTTCTATCCAAAAGCAATTGAAGCAGTTCCTTTTCATATTTATTCTGGCTTCTTTCATCGTCATCTTTACCCTGCCATAAAGTAGGATAATATTTTTCTATTTCAGACGGATATAAACCGGCAAACAAAGAATTTCTTGAGTATGGAGTTGCTGTTGGCAAAATTGAATAATAATAACTCTTCTCAATGTTGAACAGATCAATTAAATGCTTTTCCATCATCAACCATTGATCAATACGAAGACAGTCAAGCACAAAGAAGAACACAACATTCTTTTCATCTTTAATAAGAGGAACAACATAATCATTTACAACGGATGTGGTAAGTGTGGGATTGTCTATGCTTTTCTCGGAGTTAATCCACTTCAGATAATTTTTTTCAACATACTTGCTGAATTCCTGGTTGCATTCTCTCCATTGATCGATGAGTGTTTGCCGTAATCCGAGTTCAGGATGAATATCTAATTCCATATCCCAGTTAACAAGTTTTAAATATATCTCAATCCATTCATCAAAATCAGGGCCGTACATAATCTCGCGGGATATCTCATTGAAATCCACAAGATAATCCTTAGCAACATATTCACTTGAAATCTTCTTAGCTTCCAGAACTTTTTTACAAACCATCAGCACCTGGCTTGGATGCACCGGTTTGATAAGGTAATCTGTAATTTTGCTGCCAATCGCATCGTGCATCAGGGATTCTTCTTCATTCTTTGTAACCATAATAACAGGTATGTTCGGATTGATATCTTTAATTTCTGCAAGCGTTTCAAGTCCACCTTTTCCGGCCATCATTTCATCAAGAAAGATAAGATCAAAATTCTTTTCTTTAACCTCGCTTATCGCATCATCGCCGTTTGTAACAGTTTCAACTTCGTAACCTTTTTCTGTAAGAAAGAAAATATGAGAACGAAGCAATTCAATCTCGTCATCTACCCAAAGGATTTTGTTATTTTTCATTTATTACCTGTCTGTTAGATAAAATATAAGTTTAAGAAATTTCAATTACTTAAAAAGGTTTTAATCAAGCTTTATTACTGAATAGCAATATGAACATCCAGACCTGCTTCGTTTGTAGATGTAGCTGAAATTTTAGAAGCGCCTTCCGGTGTAACGGATGATTTTTTATAGAATACCGACAAAGTTACCTTTGAACTGATAACATATTTAATTCTTGGTTCCATTGTCGTCCTTATAGTTCCATCCTGCGGAACCTTTTGATATTCTCTTTGTGAGTCTTTCATAATATGATTTACAATTGAATTTCTTGCATAAGTATATGAGAATGAAACTTCAATATCATTTTTTAGCGACACGCCAAACAAAGGAATTTCAAATCCTGATTTTGAATAACTTGCAGAAATACCAATATCCTTTGATGCTGTCTCAGTAATATTCTTTGTTGTAGCACCAAGGTCATAACTTGTTTTTGTTCCGTATTTGATATTACCCGTCAGGTTACCTGTCCATATTTGATTAAACGTAACGTTCAAACCTACAAGTGGAGTAAAGCCATAGTTAACCTTTTGTGATTGCATTACCTCTTTACCGTCCACATCAGTCTTCCATCCTTCTGTATATTCAGACGTATAGGAATGACTTATTGATACTCTTTTTGCCCAGGATTTGAAAACACTAATCTTCTCAAGCCCGTCCCAGTTTATACTCCAGTTTGGTTTCGGAATATACTTGATAAGTTTTTCCAGGAATGGAATTTTCGATACAAGTGAAATAGATTCAAATCCCTCACTGAATGCTTCCGAAAGATTATCCTTCTCCGGTTTATATTTAGATTTTATGTTTTCAATTCCATCTTTTATAAATGGCAGGAAGAATACCGGTGGCAGAGCAACAAACGAACGCGTAATACTTCCTGTAGAAGTCGGTGAATTGGCAGTCATTGTTCCGGTAAGGCTATCAATTGTAATAGATACGCTCTTGCTGTTCTGCCAGCCAACTTTCCATTTTAATTCAAGGTTTGCACCTTCCCAAAGAGGTCTCTGAGTTTTAAGATCTATGCTGTTTCTCTGTGACGAGTTATCCGTAATTGTACCATTTGCAATAGCACGGGGACCAATATCACTGCTAAGACCAAGCATAAACAACCTGTTTGGCCCGTATTCGCTTTTCTGGAATATTCCCCAGAAATTTGCAAGCCCTGAACCACCGCCTTTTAAACCCGAACCCTGAACATGATTATCCTGGGAAAAATTAATTTGAATATTATCATAATCAAAAAGCAGCCATCGGACAGAAGCCTTTATATACTGGTAAGCTACTTTAAAAGGTGAAACTTTAGGCTCTGCATTTTCAATAGAATCAGCAATAGCTTGCTCTCTTGCAAGTGAATCTCTTATTGCTTCAGCTTTTTTTATTGAATCAATTTTAGCGGATTCAAATAGAGATAATGAATCTGTCTGCGGATTCCTATCAACAGAAAGTGAATCTGTCTGCAAATTCTTAGCAACAGAAAGTGAATCTGTCTGCGGATTCTTAGCAACGGAAAGTGAATCAGTCTTTGGACCTTTTTCATCCACTGGTTTATTAACTTTCTGATCGTTAGTTCTTTTGTTTCTGCCTTGCTGCTTATTCTTATCTTTCGAATCGGTTGTTTGCTTTTGTTTTGTATCAGTCTGTTTACCGGTAGTAGTTTTCTTGGTAGAAGTTTCTTTTTCAATATCATCTTCCTTGAACCATGGAGCAAACAGAGATTTCAGTTTAAACTGCATTGAAGCATTTACTTTGCTTGTAACGCCCGCACTTCTGCCAAGACCCTTTTGAGTAGGATTGTTTTGCCAGTTATATGTTGCACCATAACCAAAGTTCAAGGTAAGATATTTACCAACATCCCAAAGTGAAGGAAGTTTTGGAGAAGTCTTCAGGTCAAAACTTTGCTGGAACTGGGTATTTTTTCCGAAGAAATCTTTTGTGAAAATATCTTTCCAGATTTCCGCTTCACTTCTAACCCTTATTACTTTACCGGTTTCATCTTTAATTGCAAGCAAATGTGCAAGCGATGAAGAAAAACTAAATGTATAACTTGTGCTTAAATTTAATAATCCGCCATCTGTTATCTTCCATTGAAATCCAAGGTTTCTTGTTGTTTTAAAATCACGGCTTTCAATTGGCACTGAACTTTTAGCTCTTGCAAGACTGAACGAATAATTTCTTGAAGCTGTTAAGGCGGTGTTAAATGATTGCGGTGTAAAATAAATCTTTACGTTCCTGTAATCTGTAAACAATTCAATTACAGAACCAAGCACAGGAATATTAGCAGGATAGAAGAAATTATTCTGGCTAAAATTTAATGAGTATGAAGCATTACCATTCCATGCCCACGTCTTGTTCACTTCAGTAGTCGGGTTACGGCTGAACGATTTATTGTAATTAAAACCAAACTGCAGGTTGTTTACAAAATCTTTAAGGAACCAGTTATTTGAAGGAATCTTTACTTTAAAATTAGAAACAGACCAGGACTCATTAACACTTACTGTTTTTGTACTTTCAGTAAATTTCTTAATACTGTCTTCAGAAACACCTTTTGCTCTGAACTGGTTAGCAACTTCCGCAACTTTAATGTCTGTTCCAGGTTGATAAAGCGGAGCGGAGTTTTGTTCATTATGAGAGTAATTTAACCTTAAATTGCTGCCCGGTAAATTAATCGGCAGTACTTTTAATACATCAAAATCAACACTAACTCCCCAGTTCTTTGCATCTGTTCTTGAACCAAATCTATCCGACAATTTATGGAAGTTTGCATCTGTTTGACTTGTATTATAATTAACGGTAAATAAATCGCCGACGTTTAATTTTGCAGAAGCGCTGTAAGCCCAGCCCGGCGTATCATCGGCGCCAATAACTCTAAGTTCATTCACCCAAATTTCACCGGACACAGGCAAATCCACACCTTTGCCTTTAGGATTTTCAATACCAATCATAAAGAATGCAACTTTGGTTAAAGCCGGTTTACCTTTAAAGCAATAATAATGTCCATCAGTACTCGGCACTTTAACTTTGAATACCGAAGTTGCCGAAACTGAATCTCCTCTCAATTGCTTAAATGCAGTAAGTTCATCAAACTTAATTGATAAGTCATACCAATTTAATGCGGCCGCATCAGTTATTGGTTTTATAGGCATCCGGTATTCGTAATAATTTGTTGTATCGGAACCAAACCTGAAAAAGACTTCTGCAGCGTAGTTTGTTGAATCAACATATCTCGAAATATTATTTGCAGGATTATCATCAACGTGTATAAATAATTTCATCTCATTATAGTTAAATAAATCAATCGCCCTAAGGTATTTAACTACTTCTCTTTTATCGCCGTCATTCAGTCCATTAACAATCATGGATAAGGATTGTTCATTTCTAAGAACATCTTCATCAGCTTTAGTTCTATCTTTTTCACGTTGAACACCCGGAGGACTGTCATAGTAAGCGTCATTCTCTTCAATATTTACAACTGATAAAGTAAGTACATCATCTTCAGTCTGGTTTGCCTTTAATACTTTCTGCCATTGGTTACCAACAAGATTAAATTCTGCAAAGCGAAGATGGAGGCTATCCTTTAATCCGGTTGTGAATAGTCTGATATATTCAACAAGAGAAAAGCTCGGAACACCAACAGTTTTTTGAAAATCTTAAAGAGGAATTCTGAATTGATACCATGGAACCCTGATACCACCACCGGTAATAAGCGGATTTTGAAATACATCCGTTCCTTCATATTTGCTAGTATCTAAAGATATTTCATAGCGAAAATAACTGTTCAACTGGTCAAGATTCAGGTTCCTGTTCAAGTCTTCCGTATCTGGATATTTACCAACGTCAATAGAAACAGCATTACCTTCTGTACCATTGATTCTTGAAAAATCAGCATTACCTAATGAAAAAGAATAATCATCACCATTAGGATCAGAATATGTTACTCCATACTGCGCTTGTTCCTGAGAATTAAACATCATATCAAGACCGGTATCTTCACCTTCATCAATAAGGTCATTTTCATTTTTATCTTCGGAATCAAGAAGATTATTAGGGATAGCATCTTCAGTTAATTTTCCAAGATCGATATATATTTTTGCTCCTTGAGGAACTCTACTTTTTTCAAGATTTACCCAGAATTCAAGAAACTCAATATTTTCTTCAACGAGATTGGTCGCAGTTGATGAGAGCAGTTTCATCATACCACCCCAGTTTTGTTCGGGATTTTGTAACCTTGGTGAATTATTAAACTGACCACGGGTTCTTGGCCAGTATTCATAATCTAATACTGTAACCTGTTGATCCTGACGTGACGCCTGCTTTTCAGGCCAGATTTCATTTACATCTGCTCCTTCTCCAATTATTGTATACCACATACTTTTTGCTTTATAGAACATCTGTGTTGCGCGGCTTGAATCTCCGATAAAACTCAATCCATCAGGAACGCTTGGTTCGTGCCAGGAAGGATATGAAAGACCAACAGGTATGGTACGCTTTGAGCCTTCAAAATCATCTATGTACGCAATACTTTCACCCTGATCACCGGAAATTGTACTTTTCTTTGTATTGGGGTCAGGGTTGATATATGCAAATTCTCCTTTAACCTGCAGGTTAGACATTGTTCTTGTCGGAATTATTT
>CAZIDB010000283.1:0-5676 GCA_964537965.1 uncultured Melioribacter sp.
TAACACTGACGGAAGGTATGCCGGTATTTGATGTAAGCAGCATGGAGGTTATAGAGAATTTCAAATTAGATTATCCGTACATTGTAGATAAGGGAAATAATAACGACAAGCTTCATCAGTATTATTATGACGGAAACAGGGGATTTTCTTTTACAACAAAAGAATTAAGACCCGGTAATGAATACCGTCAGGCAAATTTAAGAGATCACAAAAAATTTATTGCGCCAAATGTAAATGCCCAGTTTGATGGATTAGAAACTTCAAGATTCTTTATTGAAGGTAAAAAAGATTTAAATGGCGGTTCTAAATTAGTGGAAGGACCTTATGGAACATACCTTAATGTTTCTTTTCGGGTACGTGTACCGGATGAAATCAGGAAGAAAGTTTTTTTAGTCGGTTCGTTTACCAACTGGCAAGTCCTTCCGGAATTTGAAATGGATAATGACAACGGATTGTTTTCAAAAACAGTCCAGTTGAAAAGAGGAGTTTATGATTACCAGTACGTAACAGGTGAAATTGAGGATGGCCTTGTTAAGAATATTGATTGGTATGTTCTTGAAGGAAACACCTGGGCTACAAGTAATAATTATTTCGTCTTTATCTGGTATAACGATACTGATAAAGGCGGCTATGACAGAATAATCGGTTATAAAAAAATTGTGAGTAAATAAATGTCGGAATTAAAAATTGGTGTTATTGGAACCGGTCATCTCGGTAGGCTTCATATTAAACTTTTTAAAGAAGTTAAAAACTGTAAGCTGATAGGAATTTATGACCAGGATTTTGAAAGAGCAAAAGCCTGTGGCAGCGAATTTAATATAAATGTTTTTCCTGATCTTGATGAATTACTTAATTCCGTTGATGCGGTTTCAATAGTTGCAACTACAAGCGCACATTATGAACTCTGCAGGAAAGCCCTGGAATTTGGTAAGCACGTCTTTGTTGAAAAACCTATAACAGCAACAATTGAAGAAGCGGAAGAAATTGTTAAACTTGCGGATGAAAAAAAACTAAAACTGCAGGTCGGTCATATTGAAAGATTTAACCCGGCACTCCTTTCGCTTGAAAAATATAAACTCAATCCAATGTTTGTGCAGACAGACAGGCTTGCACAGTTTAATCCGCGTGGGACAGACGTTGCAGTAGTTCTTGATCTTATGATTCATGATATTGATATAATTTTAAGTCTTGTTAAAAGTGAAGTGAAGAATATCGCCGCAAGCGGTGTGGCAGTTGTTTCTGAAAATATTGATATTGCCAATGCAAGAATTGAGTTTGAAAACGGTGCGGTTGCCAATGTTACCGCCAGCCGTATTTCACAGAAGAAAATGAGAAAAATGCGCATGTTCCAGAAGGACACCTATATCTCTTTGGATTTTACAACAGGTTCATCTGAAGTTTATCGTCTTGTTCCTCCAAATGAAAATCTGAATGATTCATTTGTTTCATTCGGTGAGATGGGTATAGGCGAAAAGAAGAAGATGCTTATATTTGAACAGCTTGAACAAAAAGAAGTAAATGCGCTTCTGTATGAACTCCAGCTTTTTGTTGATGCTGTTTTAAATAATGAAAGACCTGTTGTTTCCGGTTCCGATGGTCTGAAAGCTTTAAAAGTAGCTCAATTGATTATTCAGAAGATTGATGAATCGAGAATTCAGAATTAATTTTTCACTGAGGGTACTATGAAAAAAAGGATTCCATATATCAGCGCAGTATTAATGATACTTGTTGCCATTTCCGGTTGTAGTGTTTTTAACGCCATTAAAAATATTTCCCAACTTAAATTTAAATTGGGCACTGTCGGAAACTTCCAGTTAAACGGAATTAACATTTCCAACAAATCAAGGCTGCAGGATTTTAATGCAGGTGATTTACTAAAACTTACTACAGCATTTGCCGGCAAGAAAATGCCTGTTACCTTTACATTAAATGTTGAAGCGTTCAATCCTAATGCTTCTACATCTACCACGGCATCGGATATTGTCCTTGTTTCATTTCCCTGGCGTCTTTTAATTGATGATGTTGAAACAATAACGGGGAACATTGGTTCACCTGTTACGGTGCCGGTTAGTAAAACTATTATTATTCCTATTGAGGCTCAGCTTGATTTGTTCAGGTTCTTTGGCGATAAAGGTTATGATAAAATAATTAACCTTGCTCTTATGCTCGGAGGTTCAGGTGGTTCTGCTACAAATATTAAACTTGTAGCAACACCTACAATTAATAGTACTCTTGGCAGAATGACTTATCCCGGTGAATTAACTATTATTGATAAAGAATATCGTTAGTTATTTCCCGGTATAGGTTTTTAATATTATAAATTGAATTGAAATGATAATGAGAAGATTAGGAATTTGGATTAATAGAAGGTATAATACTCCTGAAAAGGATTGAAAGCAAAGTGAATATCATTCATCCTTTTATCAGTAATCTTTCTCTTAATCTTATTCTTAATCTTTATCTGACTCTCATTTAAAGAATTAAAAAAATTTGTATAAAAGGAATGATTTATGTCCAAATCAAAATTTGCAGTTGGAGTAGATTTAGGTGGAACATCTATTAAGGTTGGTGTTGTATCAAAAGAAGGAAAAATAGAAAAGAAGATTTCAGTTGATACTCTTGCCGATGGCGGACCCGATATTGTTATTCATCAGATAAAGAAAGGTATTGACCTTGTGCTTGATAAATATATTAAGCAGGTTGTTGGTATTGGAATAGGCTCGCCCGGTGTTGTTGCCGCAAAAAAAGGAATGGTTGAACATCCACCTAATTTACCCGGATGGGAAAAAGTGCCGCTTGGTAAAATTATTGAGAAAGCATATAAGATTGACACATTTGTTGAGAACGATGCTAACGCTGCGGCAGTAGGAGAATTAATTTTTGGCGCCGGTAAAGAACTGGAAAATTTTATTATGGTTACTTTAGGTACAGGTGTAGGCAGCGGGTTAATTATCAATGGAAAGTTGTACCGTGGTGAAACAGGTGCAGCAGGAGAACTCGGTCATATTACAATTGATTATAAAGGGCCGCAATGCAACTGCGGCAATATTGGTTGTGTTGAAACTTATGTCGGAAATAATTATATGGTCGAGCGCGTCTCATTGGAATTAGGCAGCCACCCGGAATCTAAAATATTTGAATTGCTTGATAATAATTTAGGGCAGCTATCCCCAAAGATTATTTGTGATGCTGCGAACAGCGGCGATCAATATGCTAAATCTGTTGTGGTTGAAACCGGCAGGTATCTTGGTTATGGGCTTGCGTCTGTTGTTAATCTGCTTGATATAAGTAAAATAATTATTGGTGGAGGTGTTGCCGGTTTTGGTAAATTACTTTTTGATTCTATCCAGGATACAATAAAAGAACGAACTTTAAAATCACTTAAAGACAGAGTGGAAGTTCTGCCTGCTAAACTTAAAAATGAAGCGGGAATATTGGGCGCTTCGGCATTGGTTTTTTATCAGTCATAAATAATTTGATAAATCGGAATTCTATCGGATTGTTCGCTTAGTTTGGTTCAGAATAAATTCTGACGATTGAATTCATATTCAACTCATAAATAATGAAGAGATATTTTCTATTATATATTCTGATTCTTCAAATTATTGTCTGTGCACAGACGAACGATTCTTCTTTAGTAAAAAGAGATTCTACCGTAACCTCCGCAGATTCTTTAACTCAGGTTCAGGATTCAACAAAAGGAAAAAAATCCCAGGACATAACTGCAATCATTTATGCAAATGCTGTGGACAGTCTTATCTTCAAAGTGAAAACTAAGAAGATGGAGTTATACGGGCAAAGTGAGTTGAAGTATAAACAAACAGGATTAAAAAGCGCTGACATCAAAATAGATTTTAACACAAATCAACTTTATGCAGAAGGCGCTGCTGATTCTGCCGACACTTCGGCCGGAAAAATAATTAACACTCCTGTTATGACGGAAGGAAGCGAAACCTATGAGGGAAACCGCATAACGTACAACTTCAAGAACCAGCGCGGATTTATTTCACTTGCAAGAACAAAATCCGAAGGCACTTCTTACGGCGGTGAAAAAGTAAAAAAACTTGATAAGGTTACTTACTTTGTTAAAGATGGAATTTATTCTACCTGCACAGACAGCATTCCGCATTATTATTTCTACGCTAAGGAAATGAAAGTAATTATTAAGGAGCAGATTATTGCAAAATGGATTTGGCTTTACTTTGGTGGAGTGCCTTTTCCAATTCCACTTCCTTTTGCTGCATTTCCCACTGAGTCCGGCAGACGTTCCGGTATAATTGCTCCTGCTTACGGGCAGGATGATACAAGAGGCTGGTACTTGTCTCATCTCGGTTACTTTTGGGCTATAAGTGATTATATGGATGTTAACGGAACAATGGATTATTTTTTCAAAGGTGGATTCAATCTTAACAGCCGGTTTCGTTATGCAAAAAGATATTCTCTTAACGGTACTGTTACTGCAGGTTATTCAAATCTTCATAAAGGTGAAACAGGAGATCCTGAATATACACAAAACAAGAACTGGAATATTTCTGTCGCTCATAATCAAACTATAAATCCTACTACAAGGTTTGATGCTAATTTATCTTTCGTATCCGGCAAACAATATTTCACTGATAATTTTTCCGATTATAGCAACGTTCTGCGTCAGAATATTTACTCGCGTGCTAATTTTTCCAAAACGTGGGATGAATCAGGCAACAGTCTTTCTTTAAGCTACCAGAGAAATCAGAACCTTGAAACAGGCGACATTAATGAAACCTTACCAAGTCTTTCATTTTCAATGTACCAGTTTTATCCGTTTAAAGGAAAAGGCAGAACAGATCCTGCAGACCAGAAATGGTATGAGCAACTTGGCTTTTCCTACAGTGGCGATTTTAAAAATGAAAGAATTAAAAAATCAGACAACCTTTCTGTAAGAGGTGGAATTGAGCATAATGTTGGAACAAGCGTCTCTCCAAAGATCGGGTATATTAATGTCTCTCCAAGAATTTCTTATGTTGAAAAATGGTATAACAAGCAAATAGAAAAACATATTGTGAGAGTACCGGCTCGGGATGACTCAACGGGTGTTGTTACTTATAAAGATTCGCTTGCTACGAATGATGTCCACAAATTAAGTTCTGTAAGAACATTTAACTTTAGCCTTTCTGCAAGTACAAGATTATACGGCATTCTTCAACCAAACGCATTTGGAATTGAAGCTTTCCGTCATACAATTTCACCAAGTATTTCTTATGGCTACACCCCGGATTTTTCCGAAGATAAATGGGGATACTATGGAAGCTATGTTGATTCCACAGGCAGGAAAATCAAATACGACAAGTACGAAAGAGAAGTATATGGTGGAAGCGGCGGCGGAGAATCACAGAGTATTAGTTTTTCAGTAGGTAACGTTTTTGAAATTAAGACGATGAAAGATCCTACAGATACTACTTCCGAGCAGAAGAAAATTCAGTTGTTGAACTTAGATGCAAATCTTGGTTATAATTTTGCCGCAGATAGTTTGCGGTTGTCAAATCTTGGGCTCAGCTATCGTACGCAGGTTGCAGATATTTTCAGCTTCCATGGAAGTTCAACTTATTCGTTCTATGATTTTGACGGACAAAGGCAGATTAATAAATTCAGAATATCCGAAGGGAAAGGTCTGCTGAAGCTAACTAATTTTACATTCTC
>CAZIDB010000284.1:0-5441 GCA_964537965.1 uncultured Melioribacter sp.
TCAGTATATTAACCCCATACTCTTCTGCTCCTATCTTAAAGCTTACTAACTGCAATAATCCCGTGGTTTCCTGTTTCGTTATTACCTGTTCCATTTTTGCTCCTTCATTTCCTTTATTATTATCGGAGTTTGGATGTTCTTTTTATAGGGTGACGAACAGAGAAGATTGAATTATTCGTTTTATCGAACCAAATCAAATATTCTAATTTAAATTATAAAGAGAGGAAAGTATTACACATTTTCAACTGGAGTAATTGAAACATTATGTTTGTTGATATTCTCTAAAAGTGAAAAATATGTTTTACCACGTGAGCAAATAAAATTTAATATTCATCATTTTTAAGTAAAGATTTCTTAGATTTATATTAAATTCATTTTGAGAAAAATATTGTTTACTCCAGGTAAACGTTAACGATATTTAAAAGGCTAATTCTATGATTATAATTGAATTAATCTATAACCTTTCCATTTTAATCTCGTTTAGTATTATCTCCGGTTTTATAGATAAAAGATGGGAAAGACAAACCATAACAGGAAAAATCTTACAGGGATTTTTATTCGGTATAACTTCAATAATCGGAATGATGAATCCTTTCATTCTGACCAGTGGAATTATCTTTGACGGCAGATCTATAGTAATAAGTTTATGTGCTTTATTTTTTGGCCCGTTAAGCGGAGGAATCGCTTCTGTAATGGCAGTATTCTACCGGATGCATATTGGTGGTGGTGGAACGCTAATGGGAACACTGGTTATCCTTTCTTCATTTATACTCGGTTATCTTTTTCACTTAAAAAGAAAAGCAAACCCTGCCTCAGCTTTAAGTATAATTAACTTATATGTATTTGGCCTTCTGGTTCACATTATGATGATGGTATTTGTATTAAGTCTGCCCGCCAAGAATATACTTGAGACTTACCATGTAGTCACCTTTACGGTTTTAGGAATTTACCCGATAGTAACTATTCTTATCGGAAAGATTTTAAAAGACCAGGAGGACAATGCAAGTTACATTGATGAGTTGTCCAAAAAGGAATCCTTATTCCGTGTTACTTTATACAGCATTGGAGATGCCGTTATAACAACGGATACTCGGGGAAGAATTAAACATATGAATTTTATAGCGGAGCAATTGATTGGCTGGAAAGAAAATGAGGTTAGAGATAAAGGAATTGAAGAGGCATTCAAATTAATTAATGAAGAAAGTCGCGATGAAATTAAAAATCCGATTTACAAAGTACTGAAAGAGAAAAATATAATCGGAGTTGCAAACAATACCTTGCTGATCTCAAGAGATGGCAGTGAAATTCCAATTGCAGACAGTGCCGCACCAATAAAAGACGAATCCGAAAAAATCATTGGTGTTGTACTGGTATTTAGAAATCAAAGCGAGGAACGAAGTAAACAAAAAATATTGACGGAAAGTGAACAGAGATTCAGCATATTCATGAATAACTTACCGGGAAGTGTACTCATAAAAGATCAGGAACTTAGACCCATTTATGCGAACCAAAAATTCAAAGAATTATTTCCATATGAACAATGGAAAAACAAACGCCCCCGTGAAGTTTTTCCTTCCGAGATTGCCGAAGAGATGATTAAGTACGATTTAATAGCATTAAATGAAGGATATGTCCATTACGAGGAAACCTGGAAAGATGTAAATGGAAAGGAACATGTGTTGGATACGCATAAATTCCGGATTGAGTTGCCTGAAACAAAAGCAAATGTGGGCGCCATTATAGTGGATATTACTGAACGTAAACTCGCAGAAGAAAAACTTCGCAATAACGAATCACGTATGCGCTTGATTGTTGAAGGTACTCCATATCTTTTCTTTTACACCCAGAATGTTGATGCAAAAGTAACTTATATCTCTCCTTCTGTAGAAAAAATAACCGGCTACAGTGTTAATGATTGGCTTAACCAGTCACATTGGTTCGTAACAAATAATCCAATAAATGAACTTGCCAGAGAAATGACGCATGCACATCTGCGCGGTGAAATTACAAACAGTTCAATTTTAGTGGAAGTGGAACACGCAGATAAATATCCGATACTTCTTGAAATATTTGAAAGCCCTATCTTCGCCGATGGAAAAGTAGTTGGATTGCAAGGCGTTGCCCACGATATAACGCTTCAAAAAAAGACTGAACAAGCCCTGCGAGAAAGTGAGGAAAAGTACCGGCTTATTTCCAGTGTTGCTTCCGATTATATGTTTACATCTTACCTGCGGGAAGATGGAAGTTCAGAATTAACCTGGGTTGGCGGCGCATTTGAAAAAATTACAGGATATACTTTACAGGAATATCTTGCTGCCGGAGGATGGAGTGCAAGGCTTCATCCCGATGATGTTTCAAAAGATACAAAAGACATGCGACAGTTAGGTGAAAACAAACAGATAGAAACTGAAATAAGAACTATTGCAAGAAACGGAAATATCATTTGGGTTAGAGTTTTTGCACACCCAATCTGGGACGCTGAAAAGAATAAACTTATCGGAATATATGGAGCAGTTCAGAATATAACCGAACGTAAAAAAGCTGAAGAAGTTCTTAAGGAAAGCGAGGAAAAATTTCATTCGCTGTTTGAAAATAGCCCTAACGCCATTTTTATTTCGGACCCCGAAACATTAACGATACTGGACTGCAATATAAATGCTTGCAGGATGAACGGATATGAACAAAACGAGTTAATCGGCAAGAGTTTGAACATACTGCACCCGGATGAAATTGCAAGGACTCTTATTGATCCCGAACTACATCAAAAACAAATAAAACAACTGTGGCAATACCAGATAGTTACTGTTGAAACAAAGCATAAACGTAAAGATGGAACAGTATTCCCAATTGAAACTTCTTATTCACTAATTACTATAGGAGGTAAAAAGTTAACAATGGGAATAGATAGGGATATTACAGAAAGGAAACTTGCCGAAAACAAACTAAAGGAAAGCGAGGAACGCTATCGCCTGCTTGTAAATCATTCTCCTGACGCAATAGGTGTTTATGTTGAAAATAAAATTGTATTTGTTAATGACGCGGCAGTAAAACTGTTGGGCGCCAAGTCAAAAGAAGAAATTCTTGGACAGTCTCCGATGAGCTTTGTCCACCCAGACTCAAGAGATTTGGTTTTAGAGCGCTCACAAAGAATGATGAAAGGAGAATTTGTACCGGTCGCCGAAGAAAAGTTTATTCAGTTTAATGGCAACATAATTGATGTTGAAGTTGCCGCTATGCCGCTATATTACAACAATAAAAGAGCGGTTCAACTTGTAATACGGAATATTACAGAAAGAAAAAAAGTTGAGGAAGAGCTTAAGGCAAGTGAAGAAAGATACCGCAACCTGTTCAATAATCACTCAGCAATAAAATTATTAATTGATATTGAAACCGGAAGTATTATTGATGCAAACAAAGCCGCGGTTAATTTCTACGGCTGGCCGCTGGATAAATTAAAACAGATGACGATACAACGTATTAACACTTTACCCTCAAAAGAAATTGAAGCCAAAATGGGGAAAGTCTCAAGGAACGAGGCAACTCATTTTGAATTCAAGCACAAACTGGCAAACGGGACAATAAGAGACGTGGAAGTATTCAGCAGTAAAATTGATGTAAAAGGGAAATGGCTGCTTCACTCAATTATTCATGATATAACTGAAAAGAAAAAAGTTGAAAAACAAATAATACTTATGAGCAGGTCAATTGAACAAAGCCCTGTTACAATAACGATAACTAATCCAACAGGTGATATTCAATATGTAAATCCGAAATTCACGGAAACTAGTGGTTATACTTCCGAAGAAGTAATGGGTAAAAATATAAGACTCGTAAAATCCGGCAAGCATACAAGGGAGTTCTATAAAGATTTGTGGGAAACAATTTTAGCAGGTAAAAACTGGAAAGGAGAAATAAATAACAAAAGAAAAAATGGCGATCTTTACTGGGAGAATGTAATCATTTCTCCGATAATTGATGCTACGGGTAGCATTACTCATTTTATTGCGGTTAAAGAAGATATTACCGAAAAGAAAAAAATGATTGAAGATCTTATACTTGCAAAAGATAAAGCCGAAGAAATGAACAAGATAAAATCAAACTTCTTTGCAAATATGAGTCACGAACTGCGTACACCCTTAAACGGAATACTTGGTTTTTCAAGTCTGCTGCAGGATGAATTATCGGATAACCCGGAATTAGCATTTATGGCAGATGCTATACACCGCAGCGGGAACAGGTTACTTCATACATTAAATATGATACTTAATATTTCAAAACTGGAAGCAGAAAAAATTGATATTAAATTAAAGGAGTATAATATTATTCCAATAATCACAGAAGCGATTAATCTTTTTATTCCAACAGCGATTAAGAAAAATCTGCAGCTACAGCTTGTTACGGAATTAAATAAGTGTCTTTGTATTATTGATGAAAGTTTGTTTACCGGCATTATTACTAATCTTATAAACAATGCTATTAAGTATACTGATGAGGGAAGTGTTCTTATAAATGTTTATTCAAAAAGTAACAGAGCTGTTATTGAGGTTATCGATACAGGAATAGGAATTCCCGAGGAGAAACAAAAGGTAATTTGGGAAGAATTCAGGCAAGTAAGTGAAGGTATTAATAGAAACTTTGAAGGAACAGGATTGGGTTTAACAATTGCAAAGAAATATACCGAGTTGTTAAAAGGGACGATTTCCGTTAGAAGTGAAGTTGGCTATGGTTCAACTTTCGCAGTTGAATTTTTCCTGTCGAACGGCAGCGATGAACAACCCGGGATTTATATTAATAACAACAATTCAACAACAATTGAAAAAACAATTTCCAGGAATAAAATACTTTATGTTGAAGATGATTTCGATACAATAAAAATCGTGTCAATACTGTTAAAGGATTTCTACCAGCTTGATACTGCATGCGATGCTGAAACCGCATTGGAAAAAATCAAAGGCAATAATTATGATGCCGTCTTAATGGATATTAATCTGGGCCGTGGCATTGATGGAGTTCAGCTTACAAAACTTATACGTGATATTCCCGGTTATAAGGATATACCGGTTATTGCGCTAACTGCATTTGCAATGGAGGGGGATAAGGAAGAATTTTTATCAAAAGGATTAACACATTATATCAGCAAGCCATTTACAAGAGAAGAAATTTTATCTCTTCTTGAAAGTATTTTAAATAACCCATAGTTATCACGCTTTTTTCAGGAAATGTTTTATTTAAAGTTGGTGGTTGAAATAAAAAGCTCTGCTAATGCAGGGCTTTCTTTTTTTCAAAATTATCCGTTTTAACTCTTAAGAAATTTTTTGCCGGAAAGTTGCTTAAGTCTATTGCTATCATTTATTTTAAATTTTTCAACTATTTTCTGAAGATTGTCAGTTAACCTGTTCAGGTCTTCTGCCGCCTTTGCTATTTCCTGGGTGCCTGCTGCC
>CAZIDB010000285.1:0-5429 GCA_964537965.1 uncultured Melioribacter sp.
TGGGTTCATTGGATAATTTATGATCTGCCTGCTGCAAGCCGGGAAATAAAAGAAGATTGTAATGCCAACAGAAATTTACCGGATGGCGCACTTATGGGAGTAAATGATTTCCATAAAATTTCTTACGGCGGTCCCTGTCCTCCTTCGGGTACGCACAAGTATCATTTTAAAATTTACGCGTTGGATAAAATATTACATCTTAATGCAGGCGCTACTAAACGAACAATCCTGGAAGCTATGAGGGGGCATATAGTTGACCAGGGATTGATGGTGGGAAAATATAAAAGATCAAAATAACAGGCCGGGAAATTCTTATTTAATCCATCCACGGAATTAATTCAATTCCATTTCCAACTACTGTAAATCATTCAATTTTGAAAATTCTGAGGATCCCCCTACTCGTACGGTATCAATATTTTTCTGCGCTAAAGAATCATTACTTATTAATATTGCCGGTATAACTCTGGCTCCTCTTCCTTTATGATTTTCAAAATCCAAATTTCCAATTAATAGAAACAGACCGAAAATTAATAAGAGTATAACCCAGAAATAAACTTTGGCGAAACTGTCTTTCATATAATCTCCGAAGGTTATGTGTATTATATTTATAAGTAAAATTTCGCTTACATGGAAATAATTCTAGGCGATAATGATATAAATCATTCCTGGGGAAAAAGAAATCTAATTTAATTTGGAAGGAAGACAGCGTCTGATAGTTAATTTGCCGCTTTTAGCGAATATTTTAATTGCTTCTGCAGCTTTAAAGGGATTTCCGCCGGATGAAGGAACAACCCAGCCACCCGATTCAAGATAATATAGTTCACCATTAATTTGAACAAGTATGCCGATATGCCCGGAACGGCCAACTAAATCACCGGCTTGTAACATTTTAAGTTGTTCGGAATTTATTGATGAGCCTTCCGGCACCGAAAAAATTTCCTTCCCAAGAAGAACCAAATCCCTTGTATCTAACCTGAAATTATTGGAGGTACTGTTAAGTCCACCTTTGTCGGCAAAATTATTTGCTTCACAAAAAATCTTAAATCCGCCGGACGAGAATGGTGTTTGTTCCTGTGTTATAAGATTATAGTGTACTGCAAGCTCATAAGGAGTTGAAGCGAATCCCGAGCAATCCAAACCAAAACTTTTTTTATATCTTGAACCTTTGGGCTGCGGATCGTCTATATCAAAAATATCTCCTGCCCACCGGTAAAAATCTTTTCCAAAATATTGCTGGTAGATATCAAAGATAAAAAGAGTAAGTTCATTTACAGCATCTACAGGATGCATGCTTTTCAAAGTATCAAGTTTTGCAGAAATGAGCGGATCAATTATTTCTTCGAAGAATAGTTTATTCTTAGTTTTAAAGCCGGTAAAGTTTGTTCCGTCTTTAACTGTTGTCGTCTCTTCCGATTCAACATTTTCATTGAATTTACTTTTTTGATTATCAGTCGGATCAGGAATTGCGATAAGCTTTTTTACAGAAGTCATTTCATAAATATTTTCCTTGAAAAGGTTCCTGTTAGAACATGAAACAAGTATTAAGGAAAATAATATGATAAAATTTTTCGGTTTCATTTTATAATAAAAAGAGATTCCCGCTAAGTATAAACGGGAATCTTACAAAATTTATTTTGTTGTTTTAGGCGACTGATCTTTAATAACAGTCAGTGCTGTTGAAATCATTCCAGCTATATCAGATAAATTTGAAGGTATGATTATCGAGTTATTTGTCTTAGCAAGATTGCCAAACGCATTTACGTATTGCTCTGCAATTCTCAAATTAACGGCGTTCATTCCGCCTTCTTCATTTATGGCAGTAGCAATCTCTCTAATTCCTTTTGCCGTAGCGAAAGCAACTCTCTCAATTTCCTGAGCGCGTCCTTCAGCCTCATTAATCCTTTTCTGTTTTTCACCTTCTGATCTTGCAATCATTTCCTGTTTGTCACCTTCTGCACGGTTTATCTTTGCCTGTTTGTCACCTTCTGATTCTGCGATCAATGCGCGTTTCTCTCTCTCAGCACGCATCTGCTTTTCCATTGCATCTTTAATGCTCTGCGGAGGAACAATATTTTTTACTTCGTAGCGGGTTACTTTTACTCCCCACGGTTCGCTTGCCTTATCAACAGCTTCAACAATTGTTACGTTTATAGTATCACGCTCTTCAAAGGTTTTATCCAATTCCAGTTTTCCAATTACGCTCCTCATGGTTGTTTGAGCTAACTGTGTGGCGGCGAATTGGTAGTTATTAATTCCATAAGATGCTTTCATTGGATCAACAACCTGCAGGTATAAAATTCCATCTACTTCCACTGAGATGTTATCCCGTGTTATGCACATTTGAGACGGAACGTCAAGAGCCTGTTCTTTTAATGTAAGTTTGTAGGCTATTTTATCAACAAAAGGAATAAGAATATGAAAACCAGCTTCTAATGTTGCATTGTATTTGCCAAGCCTTTCCACAATAAATGCAGAACGCTGTGGAACTGTTCGGATAGTTTTAAGAAAAATTATGAACGCAAAGAATATTATACCAATCAAAATAACCGTTAACGGATCCATATGAACTCCTCTGATAACCTAATATTTATAAATCAAACAGTTAATTAAAAAGAACGATCAGACTTTCTTTACTTTTAATGTAAGATTGGTCTTAGCGATAATTTCAACAGTAGCACCGGAATCGATTTGTTCATCAGCTTCAGCATTCCAATTCGTTCCGTGAAACTCAACTTTACCTTTTCTTGGGGGAATTATTGCCTCTATCACTATTGCCTTTTCTCCGGAATTATCTTCCATATTCTCACCTTTATTTGTCTCAGTCTTTTTCCTACCGCTGAATAATTTGTTAACATACTTTCTAAGAGTAACTAGAAAAATAACAGATGACAAAATGAACACAAGAAGTTGTATATCAAGTGATGGTGAGGTTAAAAGACAAATCAGGGCGGTAAGCCAGGCTCCCATCCCAAAGAAAAGAAGAACTAATCCGGGAACAGCAAGTTCCAAAAGAAAAAGGACCAAACCAATAATGAACCAAATAACTGCGGGATGACTCCAATCCATATTAGCTCCATAAGTGTTTTTCAATCCGGCATTAAATTACAAAGAATAAAATTTCCATTCAATTAGAATCGGTATTAAATAAGTAATTTATGTTTGTTGAAAATTATGGTAAATTTGTCTGCAAAAATTCAATTTGAGGTTACTAATGATTAGCAAAGATTTATTGGATATTCTATGCTGCCCGGAGACAAAAGCCGACCTGGTTTTAGACGGAAACTTCCTGGTATCGGTGGATAAAAATACGAGAAGAAGATACAGGATTGAAGATGATATCCCTATTATGTTAATTGAGGAATCCGAACAGCTTGATGTTGAAACCTGGAAGGAAATTATGACAAAACATGGAAAACCTGTCGAGTAGGTTTTTACTCGTAGGATTTTGTTTTGTTCGATCCGCGCCCTATCAAATTAAATTTTATAATTAATCCGGAAGAACTTTATGGTAATTAAAACTAATCCAGACGAAATACAAAGTTTCCTTGTTGATGCCGCAAATTATAAAGGTACTTGTGATGCCGTCTATTTCCCTGAAACGGAAAGTGAAATTGCAGAGGTTGTTAAAGAAGCCAATCAAAAGGGATTGCGGATTACTGTTGCCGGAAACGGAACAGGTTTAACGGGAGCGAGAGTACCCGAAGGCGGGATCGTAATTTCTACTGAGAAGTTAAATAAAATTTTAGAGATAAATGCCGACGATGATTTTGCAATAGTACAGCCCGGAGTATTATTGAAAGATTTCCAGGATGAAGTGGAAAGAAAAGGTTACTTCTATCCCCCTGATCCCACAGAAAGAAATTGTTTTGTAGGTGCTACAATTGCAACAAATGCATCCGGCGCAAAAACATTCAAGTATGGACCAACAAGAGATTATGTTCTTGCTCTTAGAATTGTTCTTCCTGATGGTGAAGTTTTAACGTTGGATCGTGGCCAGCATTTAGTAAAAGAAAATCTTCTTGAGATAACAACTGAATCGGGAAAAATCATCAGGATAGAAATACCGGATTATAAAATGCCGGAGACGAAACATGCAGCGGGATATTTCTGCCATCAGAATATGGATGCAATTGATTTGTTTATTGGCAGTGAAGGAACACTTGGAATAATTACGGAAGCTAAATTAAAACTGCTGGATATGCCGGATAATATTTTATCTGCAGTAATCTTTTTTGACAGCGAAGATGATGCACTACTCTTTCTTACAGAAGCGAGACACATAAGCTATAAAACAAGGGAAGATAAAACTCCGGATGAAATTGATGCGCGGGGTTTGGAATATTTCGATCACAATTCCTTAATGTTTCTTGCTGACGAATATTCTCAGATTCCAAAAGAGAAGAAAGCGGCTGTTTGGTTTGAGCAGGAATTTGAATCCCAGTACGAAGAAACAATGTTTGAGAAATGGATTGAACTGCTTGTTCAGCATAACGGTGATGAAGAAACGGCATGGATGGCTACAGACAGTATTGATATGCAGAAGCTGAAAGATTTCCGTCATGCAATTTCGTGGAGAGTGAATGAATATATTTCACGCAAACATATAACAAAAGTAGGGACAGACATTGCAGTTCCCGACGATAAGTTTATTGACTTCTACAAATGGATTAGACACGAAGTTGTTAAGACCGATCTTGATTTTGTTATCTATGGTCATTTTGGTGATTGCCATGTTCATCTGAATATGTTACCCAAAGATCAGAAAGAACATCATCTGGCAAAAACTTTTTACAAACTGATTTGCGAAAAGGCTGTTTCACTTGGAGGGACTGTTTCCGCTGAACATGGTATTGGAAAATTAAAACGAGAATATCTGTTAAGAATGTTTGGCGAAGAAAACATAAAGCAGATGGCAAAGCTGAAATTATCTTTAGACCCAAACAAAGTTTTGGGAATAGGAAATATTTTTGAGGAGAAATTTTTAGGTTGATAAAAATTTATTATAAGGTGAGTCCTCTATTCCAGAACTCACCTTAATGCAAACTTTACTCGCCCAGCAATTCAGTAAGTGTTTTTGTCAGATCATTCCCGCGCAAAACTTTTTCATTCTTAACGACAATACCATCTTTATCAACCAGGTATAATGTTGGCCAGTGTGATATTTTATATAAATCGTGAACCTTTGTTGTTTTATCATCCAGTAAATGTATCCACGACATTTTTTTAGATTTGGCAAATTCACTTATCTCTTTTTCTGATTTATTGTTCATCAATCCATCGCTGCTTATACTTATAATTTCAAAGCCTTTATCCTTAAACTTTGCATAAGCTTTAACAAGGTTTGGAATTTCTGCAACACAAGGCCCGCACCATGTTCCCCAGAAATCAAGCAGAACAAATTTATTTTTAAGATCGCTTAATTTCATTTT
>CAZIDB010000286.1:0-5402 GCA_964537965.1 uncultured Melioribacter sp.
ATATTTAATAACCTTTTCACGTTTGAAGTAATAATTATAATCGCTGTCAATTGCCGGTCCGCTTATACAACCTTCGCAAAAAAGTATATCAACAAGTTTTGCATTCAGCTGATGCTCTGCAATCTCGTGCATTATTTCTACAACTTTGTCTTTCCCTTCAACCACGATAATTTCTTTTTCAAGAATATCAGTAGATATGTTTGCGGTTTTTAGCAAACCGCCTGCTAAAGGAAAACTTTTACCAAGATTAGAGTACGGAGGATCAAGTTCCGAGTCTTCAATCTCTAAAAGATTAATCTCTTTAATAAGGAATAATTCTTTCAGTTCAGTAAATGTAAGAACAGCATCTATTGCACCTTTAACCTGTTCATCTTCATATTCACTTTTCTTTGCAACACAAGGTCCAATAAAAACCACTTTAATGTCTTCGCCATAATTTGCTTTAAGGTATCTTCCCATTGCTATCATAGGTGATACTACTTTTGCAAGATTCGGTACAAGTCCTTCAAAATATTTTTCGATGTAATTATATACAGCCGGGCATGCAGAACTAATAATTGTTCTGCCGTCTGACTGTTCCAATTCCTGAGCATATAACTGACTTATAAGATCAGCTCCAAAAGCAGTTTCAGTAACTGATTGAAAGCCAACTTTTTTCAGCGCCCCGGGAATTTTATTATAAGTATTTGGAAAGGTTGCTGCGAATGATGGTGCAATAATAGCAACAACTTTTTCATTACTCAGCAATTCCATTACCCGGTCAACTTCATTCTTGATTCGCTTGGCATGTTGAGAACAAACCTTAACACAATGACCGCATCCAATACATCTTTCTCCAACAACAACGGCTTGCCCGTTAAGTACCCTGATGGCATGCGCCGGGCATTCCCGTATGCACGAGTAACATCTCTTGCACTTCTGGCTTATAGTACTAACGATATTGTTGTTGTTCATTGTAGCTCATTTAATGATGTACTACTTGATACTTGATACTGGATACTTGATACTTGATACTGGATGTTCAAACCGGTATCTCGCATCCCCGCTTCGACGAGCGAAGCGAGGTGAGCAGAATCCAGATTATCCAATCTTTTCTTTCAATAATTTTTTACGATCAATATATGTCGTATGTAAAATTTCATGAGATTTATGGCTGTTAGGTTCACCTAAGAATTCTTTATAAACAGTTTTAACAGCTTCATTTTCATAAGATCTTCTTGATGAAGCATGGGCATCTATTTCATATAAAGCCTTAACTCTTTTAGCAACTTTTTCAGGTTTACTATGGATTGGCTGACCACCACCGTTTATACAACCACCGGGACAGGCCATCACTTCAATAAAATCATATTTTGAAGAGCCGTTTTCTATATCTTCAAGTATTGGACCGATATTTCCAATTCCATTAACCACAGCTATGTTCAGTTCAATTCCTTTAAGATTTAGTGAAGTTTCTTTTACACCTGCAAAACCACGGATATCGTCAAATTCAAGTTTATCTAAATGATTTCCAGTAATCTGCCAGTAAGCTGTTCTTAATGCTGCTTCCATTACTCCACCTGATGTTCCAAAGATTGCGGCAGCACCGGTTGAATCGCCGAGAGGATTATCAAATTTATCTTCAGGTAAATCATTAAAATCAATACCAGCCATTTTGAAATATCTTACAAGTTCTCTTGTTGTTAATACAGCGTCAACATCCTGCATATGTTCTTCTGCTAATTCAGGTCTTACAGATTCGAATTTCTTTACAGTACATGGCATAATCGATACAACAAAAATATCTTTCGGATCTAAGCCCATCTTCTTTGCATAATAAGTTTTGCTTACAGCGCCAAGCATTTCGTGTGGTGATTTACAGGATGAAACATGCTCAAGTAAATTTGGTTTATTCTGTTCAATATATTTTACCCAGCCCGGGCAGCAGCTTGTAAACATCGGCAGTTTCTTTTCGCCTTTAGTTTTCCTTGAAATAAACTCCGTTGCTTCTTCCATTATTGTAAGATCAGCACCAAAGTTGGTATCGAATACTTTATCAAAACCTAATCTTCTTAATCCGGTTACAATTTGTCCTGTTACATTAGTGCCCAATGGCAAGTTGTATTCTTCGCCAAGTGAAGCGCGTATTGCAGGAGCAACCTGTGCAATTACAAATTTCTTTTTATCCTGGATTGCGTAGGCTACATCTTTCAATGCACTTTTTTCTCTTAATGCAGCAGTAGGACAAACAAGTATACACTGACCGCAAAGAATACAGTCACTAACATTCAAACCTTTGTTGAAAGGAGTTGTAACAATTGTGCTAAAGCCGCGCATTGTAAAATCAATTGCGCCAATTTTTTGAATTTCATTACAGGTTCTAACGCATCTTCCGCATAAAATACACTTAGCCGGATCTCTTTCCATCGAAGCACTTGATACATCTATAGCATGCTGCTTTGTTTCACCCTGGTAACGATGTTCTCTTACCCCGTATTGTTCGGATAAATCCTGCAATTCGCAGTTTTTATTTCTTACGCAAATGAGGCAATCCTGCGGATGATTTTCAATTAATAACTCTACGATAGTTTTTCTTGCGCGTCTTACCCGTGTAGAATTTGTATCTACAACCATTCCTTCACTAACAGGATAAGCACAACTTGGAATTAATCCTCTCATACCTTCAACTTCAACAACGCAAATTCTGCAAGCTCCGGTAGGAGTTAAATCTTTCATATGGCAAAGCGTTGGTATGCTGATACCGACTGATTTGGCGGCATCAAGAATTGTCATTCCTTTTTCAGCATTTACTTTTATATTATTTATAGTTAACTGAACCATTCTAATCTTCTCCTCTCATTAATTAATATTTATTGCTTTGAAACGACAAGATTCGAAGCACATACCGCACTGAATACATTTGTCCTGAACTATATAATGAGCCTGACCTTTTTCACCAACGATAGCTTCAACGGGACATTTTCTTAAACAAACACCGCAGCCTGTACACAAGCTGTTATCGATATCGAATATTAATAACTCTTTACAAACACCCGACGGACATTTTCTGTCATAAAGGTGAGCTTCATATTCATCTTTAAAATATCTTAATCCGGAAAGGACAGGATTAGGAGCAGATTGCCCCAAACCGCACAGTGAAGTATCGCGTATTACGTTTGCCAATCTCTGCAGGTGAATTATTCCTTTGAATCTCTGAAGCTGGTCAGTCTTGGATTTTGTATTCTTGTAACTAACAGGAATGCGTTCAATTATTTCGAGCATACGTTTTGTACCTTCGCGGCATGGAACGCATTTTCCGCAGGATTCATTCTGAATGAACTGCAGAAAGAATTTGGCAACGTCTACCATACAGGTATCTTCATCCATTACAACAAATCCACCAGAGCCCATCATAGCGCCGACTGTTTTAAGTGATTCATAATCAATGGTAGTTTTAATTACTGATTCAGGTAAGCATCCACCGGAAGGACCACCAATCTGGACAGCTTTAAACAGTTTATGATTCGGAATTCCACCACCAATTTTAAATACTATATCTTCAAGTGTAACACCCATCGGTACCTCAACTAAACCTGTATTAACTATTTTACCGCTAAGTGCAAATACTTTTGTCCCTTTACTGTTTTCAACACCAATTGATGAGAACCATTGAGATCCTCTTGCAATTACAACCGGAACATTTGCAAGTGTTTCAACATTATTTACAATGGAAGGTTTACCGAACAAACCTGATTCGGATGGATAAGGTGGTCTAGGTTTAGGCATACCCCGTTTACCTTCAATCGATGCCATTAAAGCTGTTTCTTCACCACAGACAAATGCACCCGCTCCTTTCTTAACTTTTAATTCAAAATTGAAACCGCTGCCTAAAATATTCTGGCCAAGCAGGCTGTATTGTTTGCATTGTTTAATTGAATTTTCTAATCTCTCAATAGCAAGCGGGTACTCAGCACGGCAATAAATGTAACCATGAGTAGCTTCAATTGCATAAGCAGCTATGATCATTCCCTCAATAACTCTGAACGGATCACTTTCAAGAACTGAACGATCCATAAAAGCACCGGGATCACCTTCGTCAGCATTACAAATAACATATTTCTTATCAGCTTTTGATTTAAGTGCAATCTCCCATTTTTTACCGGTTGGGAATCCGCCGCCGCCTCTTCCTCTTAAACCTGCTGCTAAAACTTCTTTAACAACAGTTTCAGGTTTCATTAAGCGAAGGACTTTACTTAATCCTTTAAATCCGCCAGCTGCAATATATGAATCGATAGAATCCGGATTTATAACACCGCAGTTTTCAAGAACTAATTTCATCTGGTATTTAAAGAAAGGATCGTCGTTAATGTTATTAACTTCATCAGTTTTCTTTCCGTAAGTACCTAATAATTTTTCTTTAAAGATTCCCTTTTCAACAATAGTCTTCTGGATAAGCTTAGGAACAATCTTTGGAACGATTTCGCAATAGGAAACTCTGTCCTGACCCGGCAGTTTAATATCAACAATAACTTCCTTAGCACAATAGCCAACGCAACCAACCGGTTGAATGTGAGCCTGAATATTTAATCTCTGTAATTCAGCAATAATTGCTTCTTCTACTTTTTTTGCGCCGGATGCAAGACCGCAGGTTCCCATACCTATAAAAATTATCGGTACTTCATGTTCCTGGTATTTTAATTTCTGGTTTAAGGTTTTAAATTTCTTTGAGCATTCATTGTTATGATGACAAAGCGGACCTTCTGTGCAGCAAGTTACAAACTGATCACACGGTTTTTCGGGACTATGCCAGCACTCGTTACAACATTTCTCTATAAATGTTTTCATTGTTCACCTGCTATTTGTTCTTCTTTCTTTTCTGGTTGATTAGTTGCAGCATATTTCTTAATAATCTTGGAAATGTCTTTCAGTTCAACACGCCCGTAGTAATCGTTATCAACATTAATAACCGGAGCAATACTGCAGGCTCCGATGCAGGCAACAGTTTCAAGTGTAAAATTTTTGTCTCTTGTTGTTTGTCCCGCTTTAACACCCAAAGCAGTTTCCAAACCAAATAAAATATTGGCAGAATTTTTAACGTGGCAAGCTGTACCTCTGCAAACGCGGATAATGTGTTTACCAAGAGGTTTTAATCTGAACTGATTATAAAACGTAGCAACGCCATATATTCTGCTTACGGAAATTCCTAAGAATTCCGATACATCCTGCAAAGCCGATTCTGGTAAATAACCATAAATGTTCTGAACTTCCTGTAAAAGTCCTATTAAATTGCTTTTGTCTTTAGGAGGATAGTGATCAAATATTTGAGTATGCATCTCTTTTCCTTGTAAATTGATTCAGCATTTTTAGCCAACTATTATGCCATTATGCGGTTTTGGTGTTTATTCGCAGTTTTTCAATCATTT
>CAZIDB010000287.1:0-5401 GCA_964537965.1 uncultured Melioribacter sp.
TCTGTCCGAAGATATTAAAGGAATCGAACTGGTAATAAAGCTGGTAAGAAGTATCCGTGCTTAATCTGTAATATAATTTCACATCTAATGTTTTTTGAACATCGGCATCAACATTAATATTTATTTTCAGTTTAGCATACTGCCAGTAATCATTTTTGTTCCTGTCATATTGATCTGACCACCAGGCACCAATTGAATAGTTTTTATCTGCAGCAGATTCTTCAAATTTCTGCCCGCTTAAAGTCAGACTATCTTTACTGCCTGTTTCTGTTTCAAGCCTCGGACTGTTTGTTTCAAATATTTCAACTTTAAAATCATATTTTCCACGCGCAAGTTCTTTATTTATATTCCCAATTGGAACAGAGATTTTGTTTTCCGCTTCATTCCCCTGTATACTTGTTTCATTTGAATAAGCATAAAAAGTATATGTTGAAGCATCTTCCAGCTTATAATATACTCTTGCTTTAACTGAGCGGACTATTGATTCTTTAAGGCGTACATCCATATTCAGCTGCACTGACTGAACATAGCCATCGTTATTAGTATCAATAGTATCTGACCACCAGACTTTGTTGATGGAATAAGTATAATCTTCCTCTTCATCAAGAGATTTGCAGGAAGAAAACACGAGCATCAAAAAAAGAATAAAAAGAAAAGTATTTTTCTTAGTAAAGATTATTATATAGTTTTTTCTTTCAATCGTTTTCATTCACACTCCTCTGCCGGAAATCTGTTTTCAAGAGGAACTTGTTCCAACGGAATTTCCACTGCAGTCATTGTTTGTGAATATCCTGTACTGCTGTTCAGGTCTTTATCGAAGTCTATGCAAACATCGTAGCCAATTTTTCCAATTCCAATAGAAAAGCAAACTTCAAATGTACCGTCTGTAGAAATTTCTACACTTCCTTTAACGGAAATAGAAGCGCAGAGTTTTCCAAGGCAAGCTTTACCTTTCAGGTGAAATTCACCTTTGAATGTAAATACTTCATCTTGCAATGCAACAGAAACAGAAAGACCTAAACTATAACCTATTGATAAACTTTTATAACTTGCGTCAAATTCTTTTTTAGCAAAACCGGTTAATTTAAAGTCGCCGCTTTTATTTACATAACCTTCAACGCCAATTTGCCCAAAGCATGCAACTCCTGCCTGCCCGTAAAAATACATATGCGATGAAGAAACTTCTAACTGAGTTTTACCCATTTCAATATGAATATTTCCGGGCAAATTAAGGCTGGATTCCATTTTGAATCCTAACATCCAGTCGGATATGTCTGTACCAACAGTTCCATAGAAATATTCTTTTTGCTCAAGAGGAATAAGGTAATCAAGAAAATTATAGTCCTTACCAATTACATCACGGAGGAAATCGCTTACAGTTGAAGAAGGGATTTCTCTTAAACCGGCAAATTTAAATTCAACATCGCCGGTTTCCTGAAATGCAAGAATAATAGTTGCCTGCCCAAGCACAATATCCATATTCAGGAAATCGAGAATTTCATTATAAAGACTTAGCTTACCGTTTATGCCAAGATTAAAATCATTTTGCCTGCCTGAAAAGAATTTTTTTATTCCTTCCGGATCGCCAGAGTTAAAACCTACGCAACCTTCTCCGGTAATAGAAACCTGATACTTTTCAATTGGAATAGTGCCGCACAAATACAGGTTACCGTAAAAACCTTTAATGCCACCAATACTAACTGCCGGTTCAAAGGAAAGATAACCTTGCACAGAAACGCCAAAACCAATATCCTGAAGTTCACCAATTTTAGTTCCGCCAAAATCGCAGGTAAAGAAAACAAACGGATCGGTCGGATCAATAGCAATCTTTTTTATTTTAAAGAAAGAAGCATTCTCCAGGAGAGCATTCATTGGGTTATCATCATTCTCATAATAAAAATAATAACGGTTCTGGTTTACCGGCCATTCAAACGCGCCTGTTTCAAATTCACTCCCCTTTTTATATCCGAAAGATGTAGCAGTTAGACCAAGCATTTCGAAATTTTTAAGCAACCCGACTTTAGGAATATCAATTAAAGCAAATCCGTCCAAGTCAGAATAATATTCATCGGAACTTCCTTTGTGTAAAGAAGAAGTATCTTTTATAAGGTCAAAGTCACCTGAAGTTAACGCCATATCTCCATACTTTGAATTTACCATATAAAGGCTTCCCTTTATTTTAATTCCATATTCAGTTTGGATTATATTAGCTTGATTTGTTTTTAATTTAAGAGCATTTGCGCCGCTGCCAAGTGTAATAACCTGTGCGTCAGGTTCTAATTTCTGTTGTTCAAAAGGATCAACCGGTTCAACAAAGTTTTCCTTTACACAGCCATACTCAAAAGAGAATAGAACAATACAGGCAACAATAAATGCTTTTTGTAAATGAGTAGAATATTTCATTTCTATCTCAGTTCAAGGTTAAAAAATTATTCTATAACCCAGCATTACATTAACCTGGTTAGAGCCGGGATATAATTTATATTGATTCGTGAATTCACCAAGTTTTGGCTCTTTCCCGAATACAGCCATTTTAGATCCGAAGAAGAAGTATTGGACATCCACGAAGAAATTGTAAAAGTTTATAAGAAAACCGCCGCCAAAAACGTAACCAATTCCATTATCTTTTTCTTCAGAAAAGTAATTTGAAAATCCGCTGTACTTTGTATTCTTAAAACCTGCCATCCAATAGTTACCGCCGCCAAAAATGTATGGTTCCAAATGTTGTTTAAAAATCTTTAAGAATGTGTAACGAATCTGCAGGTAAATTATATGTGCTTCTAAAACGTAAGTTGAAATATTTGATTCATTATATGTATAACCGGCTCTAAAACCAAGTTGCCAGTTGGTTTTAGAAAATTCTATAAATCCGCCGTAAGGATTTTTGAAGTTGGAGAAATTCTTTTCATAAGGAATTTCTTTTACTCCATACAAACCGCCAATTTCTAAATAATAGTTCCCAAGATTATCAAGCAGGTCTTCAGTCAAAACATATCCTTTGAAAGGATACACTACCTTTGACCATATCTTATTATTAAAATTTTCTTTTTCAACAATGGCTATTCTATCATCTTTCTCAATTGTACCAATAGTAATTGATTGAAAATCCGGTTTCTCTTTTATTAAAGAATGATCTTGACGGCAATACTTATCAAAGCTTTTCCAGCGTGAATTTTCTTTCTCGAAATCATCACGGTTTATACTTTCAAGATGATCTTCTTTTTCTTCCTGATTAAATAAATTGTTATCCTGAATAAAACCATTTACAGGATAAATAATTTCCTTCCACCCAAATAGACCTATTGCATTTTTATCAATTATTGCCAGACACTTGTCCAAATAGATTAAAGTATCCGTAATTGTAGAATCTACTGATGGATAAGAATAAATGAAAGCGGTTTGATTTGAAATGTAGTAGTAATTTGTTTTCCATTTTTCAGATGAAAAACTTTCCGGAAAAATTGTAGCGAAAGATATAAAGCAAGCAATACACGCTAAATGTAATTTACTTCGCATCCTTAAACACTATATTTTATAAGGAGAAAATGACCCTTAATTGAAAGACTGCTCCAAAATAGAAAATATATTTTTAATATACAATGTTTTTTTGAGGCAATAGGCTGATTCCGACTGAGAACGAATGAAGGTAAAAAATCTACAAGGAATAGGTAATGAGAAGAACAAAAAGAATTCACCTGACAGACGAAATAAATAATGATTTTTTAACTCACCCCTCGCGAATGAAACGACAAAATCCCCTCTCTTGGCAAGAGAGCCTGCCTTGCCGCAGGCAGGGGGAAAACCTGCGACAGCAGGTTGGAGTGAGTTTTGTTGATAATAAAGTGTTTATTTCTTCCATGTCGGAATTACAAAAATATCCGCCAGACTTCAGCTAAAACCTTGACAACAAAAAATAATTAAACTAATATTGCGAAGAAAATTATTCCAAATCTGTGGGGATAAGGTTGAGATCATGGTTTTCAAATCTCTCTTTTATTTACTCGTCCAAACGAACTTCCAATTACTATATAGATTTTCAAAGGAATTATTTAATGCACGTTATCGCTGAAGTTAAATTCTTCTGAGTTTAACTTATGCGGGATAACATTCCTTGTATCGGATTGATAACCCGAATGGACGTTAGAATAGAATTGGAAAAGTTTTGATAAAATAATAGCCAATGAATATTGTCTGTGAGACTGAAGCCAGTAATTAAGGATTATAAATACAATAGGTAAAGTATTTTTACTTGACTTTCTTTTCTATAGAAAACGCAGTTATCCATATAACTAAAGGAGTTGAATGATGAAAAAATTATTTCTCGTATCAATTTTTCTTTTCGCTTGTTCAATAGTATTTCCACAGGTTTTGGACATTGAGTATGGAAAGATCGAATTTATTGGGCTTAAATCATTTTCAGCTAAAGCTATTGTAGATTCTCTCTCTTTGCTACATCCTGGAAAACCCATTCACGCTTGTGCTGGTTCAATGAAAAAGGATTTTGGTTTTGCAGAAGTATCATCATTAGTCTATCCCATAGAGAATAGAAAATTTTACTATGTGATTACTATAATTGAAAATGATTCGGCAAAGAGAATAAGCTACGTAAATGCTCCTAAAGATTTTTTGGAAACCTTTCAATCATTTAATGAAATAAAAGGAATTGTTGATGATCAGGAAATATATTTTTCAGCACTTCTAAAGTATTATAGAATATCCAAAGATGGTTACATAGATAGTGCAAAAATTTTCTCTGAGAAATTCAGATTGGATACCACATCACTAAAAATATTTTGTCAATTTCTTAAAGAACATCAATCACCTGAAGATTTAAATTTAGCTTTGTGGTTGTTAAACAACGATTCTAATTTAACGAACAATAAAGTTGCTCTTGCCATACTAACAAATTTTGACAATTATGATATTGTTTGGTGGACACTAATGAATTTACAAAGAAGTAAAAATATTCATATTTCTATGGACTCAATAGAAATATTAAGACTACTTATGGATAAACCAAGAAATGTAAATTGGAGCCCGGCAGTTCCGGCAATTAAAAGTATTTTGGCTGGCAGTAATTTATTTGCATATTGGAGTACACTTGAATTACTTGTAAAAACCAATATATCATTCCAACTTGCTAATCAACTTTTAAAGGATAACAAAGATTTATTAATTGACTATTTAAATGCACAACATATGCAAACTCGTAATCTGGCTGTTCAATTTATTAAGCATATAAGTAATAATGAAGTATCCGATGATCCAAATGAATGTAAAGAGTGGTTATTAAAATTATAAATAAATGGCTAACAGGCTGCTGCTAATGAACCTGCTTTCAACAGACAGGCAAACCTCATATCAGAGGCAGGCTAAATAATTCAAGAAGCGGAGTTATTTA
>CAZIDB010000288.1:0-5331 GCA_964537965.1 uncultured Melioribacter sp.
AAGTCAAAAGTGCTGTTTTTCGAGTGTTTCCCAACGATTCCGGTATTATTTGGAAATGCAAAGAAAATGATTCGGAATAAATTTTAAGAGTTATCCGAAACAAATTCTTCCCCTTTTGCTGTAATTTCATAAATTTTATCTTTTGTTACGCCTTTAGGTTTAATCAATTCCAATTCAGATAATTTTTCTAAATCATTCCTAATAGTTCTGTCTGTAACGGAATGTGTTTTAGAAATAATATTAACATCAATCTTTTCTCTCATATATAGCCTATGCAATATATTAACCATACGTTTAGATTGAACTTCATCTATTCTGAAATTATTTCGAAAGGCAAAAAGTAGATCTTTTCGTTTTAAAGTCACGGTGAAAAAAGTGTCATATTTAAATATTGGTTCTGGAAGGTTATAATCCTGAAAAGATTTCTTGATTCTATTTATACCAGTACCCATTTTCTCAATGTACTTTGATCTCAACAGCAATGAGGCAATAATAGGATTACGCGACAGACTAATTTTACCGAAGTCTGCCTCAGGAAATCCTTTTGGTAAACCACCTGGATTTGTGAATACAATTTTATCATTAAACACTTCTATCATTATGTTAGCGCCCTTTTCAAAATAATCCCGATGAGCAATTGCATTTACGATTACTTCACGTAAAGCTACAATTGGAATTTCTGAAACTTCATTCCTTCTATTATTCTCAATAATAATTTTAATTTTTAGATACTGTTTAACAAAGCTGATGGCATTTTCGATATTTGAAATTATATCTGATCCGAACTCTTTTCTGTCAAGGATGTTAACTTTTTCATTTCCTTCATATCTAGCACATACTATTACAGCTTGAGGAATAAATTGAGATGGATTTTCAGTAAAGAATAATACCCCTGCATTTCTAAAACTCACATTATCATTTGCTTTATCAATAACAGAAAGATTTTTTAATATGGAATTATCATCCGTAGTTTTTGTTATCTCAGAAAGCTTAAGAAAATTTCCAAGCAAAGTCTTTACAAATTTAGTATTAAAATCGCAATCTTTATTAAGTAATTCATCGAATTTAACTCTTCCTTCAGATTGAATAAAATCAATAATCTCTCGCGTTCTCAATTTTTGTGAATTCGGTCCAACTCTTAAATAAAACCCATCTGTTGCTCTATAGGGTTTGCTAATGCCTTCATCTACATTCACAATTAAAATATTTTGAAATGTTTCTAAATTTATTTGAACGGGTGGGTCACAATTCCTAGCTATGTCCTGGACTCTACTTTTCAGATTATTATCAATATTAAGACCCGAAATAGTTTTGTTGTCTCTAATTCCAATTAAAACTCGTCCACCCGAGGCATTTGCAAACGCTACCAACTCTTTGCTTAATTCAGAATTAATATTTTCTTTAAATTCTATAGTGTAACCTTCACCCTCCTGCAGAATCAAGTTTAATTCATCTTTTGTCATAAAGCTAACTCCTTATTTAATTCTTCAACTAACTCATCTACCTTTTCTCCAAACAATTTCCACACCTTCCCAAGTCCACCACTATCAACAAAAGGAGAGAGTTCAAAATCGTCTTTTTCAATTCTTACAGAAGAAACAATGTGGTCTTTAATCATCCTAAGCCATTCCATCTGTTCTTCAGTAAACTGTACTGGACCGGCATTACGCTTAAAAACCCAATCCTTAAATTTGCGGTTCACCACTTCGCTGTATGGGTCAAGTGTTTCATCAAACTTAAGTTCAAATCGTATCAGAGAAATTATATCAGTTAATATTCTTTGCGGAGTTTTGGTTTTAACAAGATTCGGCTTAACTCTCTGGTAAGCATTCCATACCTGTTCAACTGTTAAATAGTAAGGCGGATTAGCAAGAGCATCCCTGAGCTCTTTAATCATTATATAAGTAAGCTCTTTCCGTCTTTCCGGTTGGGAGTATAGTATTCTTAACGCAATTATCTCATCCTTATTCTCATCAATAAACTTACGGAAGTTGTTAATAATCTCTTCGGAGTTTTCTTTTGCCTGCGTATCAAAACCGGAGTGAATTATTCTATCCAGATTTGTTTCATCAATTATCTGGTAGATTTTCTGTCTGACAGTTTCAACAAATTCACGCAGCTTAGGATCATCAAATGGTTTAATTGCTTCATTGCTGTATTGTTCAATTGTTTCTTTAATTTGAGTTTCAGTCGGTTCGGCATCTTCAGGTATTTTATAATGCTCTCTTGCTTTGCTATCAATTAAGTCCGGATCAAATGCATCTGCCAGTTCTTTAGCTATTTCAGAAATATCTTTTCCGCCGGAAAGCTCTTTAATTTTTTCTCTGTCGGTATCAGAAATCTGTTTATCCATTCTTGTAAGCCGCGATGCAAGGGAAGTACAATTATCTTCGTCGGGTTGGAGAATAACCATCTTCATTAAGTCTTTAAACGGAACCGAAGGCTTCTTATCTATAACGGGAAAATCTACTTTTACAGATTTGAAAACTCCAACAGCATCAACAATATAAAATCTTTCTTTCTTAATTTTTGCACCGGGTGTAACCTTAATAAGTTCGTCCTTGCTTAAAGAACGTGTTCCTCTTCCTATCATCTGCTGGAAGTAATTGCGTGAACGGACATCACGCATAAAAATTAAAACCTCAATCGGCTTTACATCTGTGCCGGTCGCAATCATATCAACAGTAACAGCAATGCGCGGGTTGTATGCTGTTCTGAATTGCTGAAGAATAGATTCGGGATCTTCATTCTTTACATTATAAGTTATCTTCTTGCAGAAATCATTTCCTTCTCCAAACTCTTCCCGAACAATGTGAACAATATCTTCGGCGTGGCTATCTGTCTTGGCAAATATAAGAGTCTTGGGAACTTCGAAACCTTCATCTCTTTCCGGAAAAAGTTCTTCCTTTAATACTTGTTTATATTCTCTTATAATATTTCTTATTGTACTCGGGTTTACAATATCCCTGTCAAGCTGGCTTCCGGTATAATTAATTTCATCTTCAAGCTGCTGCCATTGCTTTTTGCGAGTCATCTTGTTTCTTAAGTTCACGTATTGCTTTGCTTTTATTGATGCGCCGTTCGCTGTTATTTCAGTTTCAATAGTATAAACATCGTAACCAACATTTACCTTATCTGCAATTGATTGTTTAAGCGTGTACTCACTTACAACATTTTCGTGGAAGAAAGCAAAAGTACGTTTATCCGGTGTAGCTGTAAGTCCAATCATAAAGGCATCAAAGTAATCAAGTACCTGTTTCCATAAATTGTAAATTGAGCGATGGCATTCATCAATTATAATAAAATCAAATGTTTCAATAGGAATAGCAGAGTTATAAACCACGTCAACAGGCTTATTAATAGTGTTGGTTTCATAAGGAGATTCATCTTCAAGTGACTCATCAAGCTCTTTTCCTTTAAGTATGGAATACATTCTTTGAATTGTACTTATACAAACCTGCGCATCAGGATCAATAAAATTTGAACGTAATCTTTGAATAGTATATAGTTCGGGAAAAAGTCTTTTATCATCATTTGGTTTGTACGCACGGAATTCCTGCTCTGCCTGTTTGCCAAGATTTCTTGTATCAACAAGGAATAAAATTCTTTTTGCCTTTGCAAACTTCAGCAAACGATAAACAGAAGTGATTGCCGTAACTGTTTTTCCTGCTCCGGTAGCCATTTGAACTAATGCCCGCGGTTTATTCTCAGCAAAGGAACCTTCAAGATTCAATATTGCATTAAACTGACATACACGTAACCCGGTTGAATTTAATATTGGTAACTTTTTTAATCTTGCACGGAGAGAATTATCTTGTCTTATCCACTCAGAGATTGTTTCCGGCTTGTGGAAATGAAATATTTCTCTTTGCCTTGGTAAAGGATCACGCGAATCAGTAAAATAAGTTTCTGCTCCGGTTGATTCGTATTGGAAGGGAAGGTCTTCTTTTTTAATTATGAATTTTAAATTATCTGTCGCGTAACGTGTTGTCTGGTCGTGTACTTGGCTTAAGGTATGTCCTTCTTTCTTTGCTTCAATTACACCAACAGGTTTTCTATCTACAAACAGAATATAATCAGCTGATCCTGATTCAGTAGGATATTCACGGATGGCAATCCCTAATCCTGCAGAAAGGTTTAATGCTCTAAAGTCCTGAACAATCCAGCCAGCTTTAATTAACTGGTCATCAATGTTCTGTCTTGAATGTTGTTCCGGTGTTAACAAGAAACAATCTTAATTTATATATTACAATAAAAATTTCTGAATTGCATAAACCTTACCCACCGTATCATTCCCCTGCATAGAAATGAAATTGTAGGAGAGCAATTTCTTCTTACTAACCGCTTTTAACAAACAAAGTACAATTGTAAATAAAACTACAGTTCAAATTAAAAAAAGGATTTGAATAAGTCTATGTTTTATCAGAATTTTTTTAGAATCAGATCTCAATATGGTAGTATTGGAATCTTAAAATATATCATTTACCGGAATTTGTTTTCTTAAACCAATAAGCAAACACAATGTCTAGTCGTTTTTACTAAATCATCTCGAAGTAAATAATCCAATTAGCCTTAATCGCAGGAAGATAACAGGTGAGACAGGATTATTTTATAATTGAAATATCATTCGAAATGAAAAAGCCGGTAGAGAGTACCGGCTTGAAGAATACAGACAAGTTATTAAAGCAATATCATTTTTTTTGCTTCAATGTAATTACCTGCTATCAATCGATAAAGATATGTACCGGAAGATACTTGCTCACCAAAATTATTTTTTCCATCCCAGGTGATTTCATATTCGCCAGCTTTATTATAATCCTTTCCTATTTCTTTCAATGTGATATGCAAACCCCGCAAGTATAGTTACTATAAAGATAATAATTCCTAAAACAAGCATTATTAAACTTATTAATATTGCAGTCCCCGGATTGCTGATACCGGGAAATACTTGGTACAGTGCAATTGTTCCTCTTGTGTCTACCGGGGTAAAGGAAGGTTCTAATGATGAGGCAATTGATAAAAGATTTACGTTATTACAGAATTTTCCAAACCCTTTCAATCCAATTACAAAAATTCATTTTGGAATAAACGAGAGACAATTTACCTCCTTAAAAGTATTTAATACGCTTGGTAAAGAGGTTGCAACTCTTGTTGGAGAGGAGAAAGCTCCCGGAGAATATATGGTTGAGTTTAATCCTGTTAACCAGCCAAGTGGAGTATATATTTGCCAGCTAAAAGCAGGTAATCTTGTTCAATCAAAGAAAATGCTTTTCCTGAAATAATGTTTTGCAATTGAAAAATGTTAGAGATGCCAGACTAATGTTTGGCATC
>CAZIDB010000289.1:0-5323 GCA_964537965.1 uncultured Melioribacter sp.
CTTGGGAATGTGGTTGAGAGTATAAGTGAAAACTGGATTGATACAAGCTGGATTTACTCCTTAAAAATTACAACGAGTTATCTTGAAAATGGATTAGAGGCTTCTTACTTAATTGAAAAGTGGTTTGATAATAAGTGGAATACAGATATAGAGGGGATATTTGAATATGATGCTCAGGGAAATTTAATTATGACTACGGTAAGACAATGGAACGGAACAGAGTGGTTAATATATGGCAGGGCTGCTTTTACTTATGAAAACAATAATAGAACAGAACAATTAGCACAATTGTGGGATAGTACACAATGGATTAATTCCGATCGTACAGTTTTTAGTTATGATGAAAATGGCTGCAGAAAAAATGGTAAATATGAAATATGGAATAATGAACGTTGGTATCCGGCTATTGGTCCTATAGTATTTGATGTTACTGACGAATTCAGAATTGGTTTCATTACGAATGAAATCAATTTTTATTATTCTTCAACTACCGGTGTTGAGGATGAAGGAAATCTTTTAACAACGTTTAAACTTTACCAGAATTATCCCAATCCATTTAATCCGGTAACAAAAATTAAATTTTCAATCCCAACCGTAGAGACGCCATATATGGCGTCTCTACGTGTGTATGATGTACTAGGTAGGGAAGTAGCCACCCTTGTAAATGAAGAAAAGCCCGCAGGAGACTATGAAGTGCAATTTGACGGAAGCGGCTTAACAAGCGGAATTTATTTCTACCAGATGAAAACAGCTGAATTTATTCAAAATAAAAAGATGATATTGTTGAGATAGAAGTGGTTAACTTTTTCACCAGACAGCGTTTTTTAGTGCAACATTTGTGAAATGTAAAATTGTAATGCAAAGTTATATTATTCTTTGATGTAGATTTTTCTAAGAAATATTTATAATAAATAAAAGTTGTCGCAACTATTAGGCGTTTTTGTCCTGAACTGCCAGTGCGTCAACATCTTTAGGTGTATAATTCTAAAAAGAATTTATAATTTTTTAATAGGAATATAAATGAAAAAAATACTCTGTTTTCTTTTAAACCTTCTTATTATTTCTTCTTGTATTTTACAAGCGCAATGGTTGCAAACGAACGGACCATACGGAGGTGAAATTCGTTGTTTTGCTGTTAGCGGGACGAATATTTTTGCGGGAACTTTTGAACAGGGAGTATTTTTATCAACCAACAATGGCACAACCTGGACCGCAGTCAATAACGGTTTGACGAATTATAGAGTGCGAGCTTTAGCAGTAAGTGGCACAAATATATTTGCGGGAACTGAATCCAGCGGCGTTTTTTTATCAACTAATAACGGTGCAAGCTGGACAATCGTCAATAACGGTTTAACCAATACTTATTTGTTCTCTTTAGCCGTAAGTGGTACAAATATATTTGCGGGAATGGACAGTGGTGTTTTTTTATCAACAAACAACGGGGCAAACTGGACTGAGGTAAGCTCAGGTTTGCCCGGTAATGCTGTGTTGTCTCTAGGAATAAGCGGCACAAATATATTTGCAGGACTTTCTCCCAACGGTCAGGGTGGTTACGGTGTTTATCTTTCAACAAACAATGGAACAAACTGGACTGAGGTAAATTCAGGTTTACCGCAGTACACTTACATGAGGGCTATAGCAGTAAGCGGCACAAATATTTTTGTTGGGACAGATGCCTATGGTGTTTATCTATCAACTAACAACGGCACTAGCTGGACATCAGCAAATAACGGCTTTGAGAAAGATCCTGTTGTATATTCTTTAGCAATGAGCGGCAATAGTAATCTACTTATGGGAACTCCTGCAGGCTTATATTTATCAACTAACAACGGCACAAGCTGGACTTCAATTAATAATGGCTTAACCAACGCTTCATTTGTGTATTCTTTAGCTGCAAGCGATAATAATATTTTTGCCGGAACAATTTTTAACGGTATTTATTTATCAACCGACAATGGCATAAGCTGGAATCCAGTAAATTGCGGTTTGAAAAGTTCTACCGTGCACTCAATATCTGTAAGCGGCACAAAAATATTTGCAGGAACCGATGGTGGAGTTCATTTATCAACCGACAACGGCATAAGCTGGATTGAGGTCAATAACAACCTGACAAATTCTATGGTTTCTTCTATTATTGTTAGTGATAAAAATCTCTTTGCTGGAACATATAATGGTGGTGTTTATCTATCTACAAACGATGGTACTACCTGGAATGTAGTTAATAATGGACTTACGAATAATGAGGTTTACTCTCTTACTTTAAATGGTACATATCTATTCGCCGGAACCAATGGCGGTGTTTTTTTATCAACTAACAACGGTACTAGCTGGACTAATGTCAGTAAAGGCATGAAGAATGTTAATGTGCGCTCCTTGATCTTCAGCGGCACGAATATATTTGCTGGAACTGAAGAAGGTGTTTATTTATCAACTAACAATGGTGCAGCCTGGACTGCGGTTAATGCGGGCTTAATGAATACTTATACGCGTTGTCTAGCCGTAAGTGGTAAAAATATTTTTGTCGGAACTGATGGCGCCGGTATTTATTCATCAACCAATAATGGCACAACCTGGAATCCGGTTAATAACGGTCTAATGAATAATAATGATTTTATTTTATCTTTATTTGTGAGCGGCAAGAATATATTTGCAGGGACTTATTGGGGAGGTGTTTATATGTCTAGCAACAACGGTATTAGCTGGACTGTCGTTAACGACGGTTTGACGAATGATGTATACTCTTTTGCAGTGAGCGGTACAGATATATATGCCGGGACTTTTAACGGAGGTGTTTGGCAGCGTCCAATTTCTGAAATGATAATTGACGATGAAGATAATTTACCAACAATTTTTTCTCTTCATCAAAATTACCCCAATCCATTTAATCCGGTAACAAAAATTAAATTTTCAGTCCCAACTGTAGAGACGCCATATATGGCGTCTCTACGTGTGTATGATGTACTAGGTAGGGAAGTAGCCACCCTTGTAAATGAAGAAAAGCCTGCAGGTGAATATGAAGTACAATTTGACGGAAGCGGCTTAACAAGCGGAATATATTTCTACCAGCTTAAAGCCGGTGATTATGTTGAAACTAAAAAATTTGTTTTGATGAAATAAAGCAGCTGAGTTATTATGGTAAAAATATTCCCAATATTCTTTTTCATTATCTCGTCTGTTTCAGCACAGTGGACTTGGCAAAATCCATTACCACAAGGGAATGATTTGTACGATCAATATTTTACTTCTCCTAGTACTGGTTGGATGGTAGGAAGTTTTGGGACTATTCTTAAAACTACTGATTCTGGAAATACATGGTTAAGAAAGGAAAGTGGAACTGAAAATTCATTAAAAGCAATTTACTTTACAGATTCATTAAATGGCTGGATTGCAGGAGAACATGGTACAATAATCAGAACAAGTAACGGGGGAAATACTTGGACTTTAATTCCTTCTGACACCACAAAAATTTTCTTCTCTGTTTATTTCATTTCATCAGACACAGGTTGGGTGGTTGGAAATTATGGGACTATATTAAAAACTACGGATTGTGGAAATACTTGGTTAAAAATTGAAAGCGGAACATTCAATGCTTTATTAGGAATGTACTTTACTTCTTCAGAAGAAGGTTATATTGTTTGTGATGGTGGTATAATTTTAAAAACTACAAATTGTGGAAATAGCTGGATAAAGTATCAAAATCAAAATTATCTACCATTAACTTCAGTGTATTTTACTTCATCATCTGATGGTTGGTGTGTTGGATGGTATGGAACAATCATGAAAACTACGGATAGAGGTAATAGTTGGTCTTTGCAACCAAACTTTACAAATAAACACTTGTATTCAATATTCTTTACCTCAAAGGATACAGGTTGGGTAGTTGGAAATGAAGAGTCTATATTCCGCACAACTGATGGTGGAAAGACTTGGATAATTCAAAACTACACCTTTAGTGGATTTCCTCTTAATTCAGTGTTTTTCAGTTCATCACAAGTTGGTTTTTCATGCAGCTATCACGGTGTATTTTATAAAACTTATGACGGGGGAAGCACTTGGATAAAAAGCCCAAGTCTGATTTTTTGTGAGTTAAAAACAGCTCACTTCTTTGATTCAATTGGCTGGTGTGTGGGTAATTATGGGTCCTTAATGAAGACAATAGATAATGGCAGTACTTGGGAAGGAAAAAGAATCAACACAAGAACTAATCTAAATGATATTTTCTTTAGAACCGAAGAAATGGGTTACATTGTTGGAGATGGCGGTAATATTTTTAAAACAACTGACAGAGGAGAGAGCTGGAACAGTAAAAGAAGTGGAACCGGACATGCATTGAACTCAATATTTTTTACTTCCCTAAATAACGGTATTGCAGTTGGGGATAGCGAACTAATTTTGATTACCCATGATGGTGGAGAAAACTGGGAAACCAAATCAATAGGCGTCACGAGCCAATTTACAAAGGTTTTCTTTCTAAGCGATTCAGTTGGGTGGATCCTCGGCCCATATAAACTTCTTAAATCCACTGATTGCGGTATAACTTGGATTGATAAATCATTAAACAATAATCGGTGGATTAGCTCAATTTATTTTTTATCTCCTCTTATTGGATGGGCTGTAGGGCCACGTCTAATTTTAAAAACTACTGATGGTGGTGAAAATTGGGATAAGCAATTAGATGGATTAGATTATTTTTTAAGTTCAATATGCTTTTCATCTCCTAACGAAGGTTTAACGGTGGGTTCGGATGGGATTGTACTTAGGACAACAAATGGAGGTATAGATTGGATAAAGTTGAAAAGTGTTACAAATAAAAGTATGAATTATGTTTATTCAAACACTAATTCAACAAGCTGGATTTTTGGTTTTGATGGAATAATTCTAAAATTAGAAGATAGTACCATGACCTATTTAGAAGATGAAAAAATTAATAAACTTCAAAAATATGTTTTACTATATAATAATTATCCAAATCCATTTAATCCAACAACAAAAATAAAATATTCTATTCCTACCTCACCCCAGCCCTCTCCTTACCAAGGAGAGGGAGCAAGGGTGAGGTTGAAGGTGTATGATATTCTTGGTAAAGAGATTGCAACACTTGTAAATGAAGAAAAGCCTGCAGGTGAATATGAAGTACAGTTCGACGGAAGCGGATTAACAAGCGGAATATATTTCTACCAGCTTAAAGCCGGAGATTATGTTGAAACAAATAAAATTGTTTTGATGAAATAAAGCAGCTAAGTCATTATGGTAAAGATTTTTCCAATTTTCTTTTTCATTATCTCGTCTGTTTCAGCACAGTGGACTTGGCAAAATCCATTAC
>CAZIDB010000290.1:0-5318 GCA_964537965.1 uncultured Melioribacter sp.
TCCCATTTTACCCCGGGTTTTTTAACCTTTTTGGTGGATTAGACCCTGGTCGGCATTAGCCACCAAATCAGGTTTATTAAGTATTTCTTCAATTGGGTTTACCGTTCCAACAATCGGCGCTCTTAACCACTGGTTTATTTTAATTTCAATTATGGTTATCCACGCCCACTGTATATCAAAATTCTTTGCCGGTTTATCCGAATACTTTCTCATACCGGCAGTTCTTACTTTTACAATTGCCCATGCAAGTGAACCATCTTTAGAAACACCTACAATTGGTTCAGCTAAATCACGGTACACGCTAAACTCAGTAGAATTAAGATAGTCGGAAAGATTGCTTTCTAATTGTTCAGGAGAAATATTCTGTATTTCACCATCAGAAACAAAAACATAATTTGAGGAAGTCGGTTTGGCAATAAATGATGCGTCTTTTTCAAGGTGTGCTTTAATGTATTCGCGATGAAGTTTTATTATTTCTGAACGGATTGCGTTATAATCCGGTGATGGTTTACAAGATGTTATTACCAACGCTAATAAAGAAGTAATTACAAATATAATTTTGCTCATAAGTTTGCCCATTAAAATATTGAGAAAACTAAAAAGTTTTTTATAAGCCTTTTAGTATTACTTAATTTGTATTGTTCCCTGCCACTCCTTATTATACTGTTTGACAAGCATTAAATTGATGTTTCTACCTTAAGGTGTGAATCTTTACATCTTAGATAAAAATTCTATTGCAACTTTTTCTACAGGTTTAATAAATTCTGATTTTGCTTCTGCGTATTCATTCGTGTCCTTCCATTCTCTTTCCGAAAGCTTCAACTTGAATTTTCCGTATTCCTCAGCAATTTCCGGATTCACCTTTAAATAATTTCTGAAAGCTAAGTGTCTTTGCCAGAACTCATTATTATGCTCAACCATATGTATATTATGAGTAGTTATTTTGTTTTTTATTTTTCTGAAAAATCTCCGGTCAGACATAAATATTTCATATTCTTTTATATAGCTATAATCAATCGAAATAATCTTCTTTGTTATATCATTCATATCTTCAGGATTTTTTAATCCAATCATAATATCAATAACCGGTTTTGCAATAAGTCCTTTAATAGAAGTGCTGCCTATATGTTCGATTTGAACATTTTTATTACTTATTGTTTTAATTAATAATCCACGCTCTGTTTCAAAGAGTGCCGGCCACTGATTATTATAATCACTTAATAATACTTTCATTTATTTCAGTACTTCTTTTCCTTGGATGCCTGCAAGTAACTTTAGCAATTTCTCATAGCTAAAATATTTATTTAAACATTCTCTTCTCCGTGTCAAGGTTTGGATAACGACACCTGGAATTTTATTTGTAAATACCAGACTGGTACAGTTTTATTTTTATTAAAACTATTTTAAGGCAGAACATTTACAATTGAAGAACGATCTTCAATTTCCTCAATTTTTGATATAAGCTTAGGAATACTCCACTCTGTTTTAAAGCTATCATCATCTTTAGTAAATATAATAGGTGCAATTTTTCCGTTTATTTCTCCTTTATCTACAACTAATACTTTATTCTTAATATATTCAGTATTATCTAAGTAATGGTAATACCTTATTCTAATAATATTCGCTAACAATAGCATTTCGCTTTCTTTAATTCTGTCTTTAGGAAATTTTTCAATTTCCCATTCATAATCTAAAATCAATTGACTTAAGTATTTATCTTTAAGAGGAATAAAAACACTGTCATATGATTCTAATATTTTTTTATTTTTGAATATTAACCATTCTCCATTATTCTCATAAACAGAAAAAGTTTTTTGCCCATAAACCTTTGTTCTGTAAGTTACTTCTACTTTTTTAATAGGAATGCTTCCAACATTTTTAATTACAAGCCCTTTAATTTTCGGGGGACCAAAAATATTTTGAAGGATAAATGTTGCCAATATTTTAGGTTTTATCCCTATATGAGTTTGAATGTCTATCAAATTAGTTTGTTTATCTAAGATATTATTTTGAAAAACATTAAAATCCTTTGTCGTTTTTAATTGCTGTGTATTTATATCTACTTGAATTCTCTGAATAGAGTCCTATTTACTTAACAAGTTTAACTGCTCATTAAATAATTTATTTTGCTTAGACATCAAATTGCATTGCTGAATTGAGACCATTATCGCCATAAGTGAAAATGTAACAGCGGCAATTGTTTCAAAATAAATTTTATTACTAATTAATATTTCTTTTAGAGTATTTTTTTTAGATTTTTTTATTATTCTTTTTTTTTAGCAGGACTCTATTCCGATAAGATGACATCAGTAAAGTAAATAAACTATTTTTGAAGAATTTCGTATAATAATGCTTAGTTATATTTTTCGAATCCTTTTTCAATTGCTATCCTTTTCTTTCCTATTTTTTAATACTTCGAATCCAGTAAAAGTTTGAACAGTGACACCCGGACAACTTCACTTATCCTGAATACTTTGCACTTTACAGTTTGTATATATTTATCGGATGATCGTCTTGGCGAGTTTGTAGTAGTAATATTTGTGAACCCTTTTACCAATTTCCCCCGCAGGAATATTGTTAGTTAAATTTACCGCAATAATAAACCAATTAATCCTTCTTGTCAATATTACAAAAGGATTTTTCTCCGAAATTATTTTCAATTGCCATTTTAGTAAGCAGAAATCAGTAATGAGTAAGGAGTCTTCACTATTCATTTTACATTTTCTCAGCCAAAGGCTGATCCCGTTTACGGGATATTTTACATTTCACATTTTCCATTTAACATTTTCTCAGCCAGATTTTTAAGCCATTGGAGAATGTTGCATAAAACTTTAATAGTTCGTTGTAAGACTCACAAAGGGGAATCGCAGTATTAACTTAACTTCATCCCTCGACTACGCTCGGGATGAGTAATTTCTATTTATACGATATCCACCACGGCTTGGACTGATCCTGCTACGCCTGCGGCTTTCCTGTGAACTTCTGGTTCATAAATTTGCGGTACATTTTCTACCACATATTTAACATATTTTTACATCACCCATTTAACATCTTCCATTTTCCATTTTCCATTATACATTTTACATCCTTCATTCTACATTCTACACTCTTCACTCTACACTCTTCACTGCGTTCTGCTTACTGCGTTTTTCCAACCTTGCCGGACTATCCATTTTTATCTATTTTTCGGTATGCTAATCGACAAAGAAAAAGTAAGAAAAATACTGTGCATCAAGCCCCGCGGCATTGGTGATGTCGTTCTTTCAACAGTAGTATTTAAAAATTTAAAGTACGACTTCCCTGCCTCCAGGATTGATTACCTGGTTGAAAAACCGTCAAAGTCTATACTGGAAACATCGCCGTACATTAATGAGGTTTTGTTGTTTGAATCGGGATCTAAGCTTGCGGAATTAAAAACGATATTGAAAGTAAGAAAGAGAAAATATGATTTGATCTTGGATTTTTATTCCAATCCGCGTACTGCAATAATTACTTTTTTAAGCGGAGCAAAATACAAAGCAGGTTTTCCATACCGCGGACGAAAATATGCGTATAATCTTTTTGGTCCCGAAGAAAGAAACAAATATCATGCTGCTCAACTTCATTTAGAGTTTTTAAGAAACATAGGGCTAACCGCAAAAATAAATGATCTGTCTGTAGTTTTAAATGAGAATGATAAAAGATTTGCCGATTTGTATTTCTCGCAGAATTTTTCTGCAAATGATTTCGTAATTGGAATAAGTCCAAGCGGCGGCTGGCCATCCAAAAAATGTGACCCGATAAAGTTTGCTGAGATTGCCGATGATATAATTCAAAAGTATAATGCTAAAATTCTTGTTGTCTGGGGACCGGGAGATAAAGCCGAAGCAGACAAAATAATTGAACTGATGAAAGAGAAAACATTGCTTGCTCCTCCTTCTCAAATCCGCGAGATGGCAGCACTCATGTCCAAATGTAAAATTATAATTGCCAACGACAGCGGACCAATGCATATTGCAACTGCAATTGGTACACCGGTTTTAAGTTTACATGGACCAACAGATCCGAAACTACAAGGACCGTTCGGAGATAAACATGAATGGGTTCGTCTTGATGAACTTGAATGCATCTGCTGTAACCTGCTCGATTGCCCAAAGAAACATGAATGCTTTTTGGATTTGCCGGTTGAAAGAGTTCTTGGCAAAATTGATTTACTCATTAAGAAAAATATTCTTCAGCTTAGTTGATAAAGAAAATAGAAATATTGTTCAAGAACTTTCTTGTAAAGAATTTGCTCCTCCTTAAATCAAGGAATAATAATTCTGTTCCGGAATTTGATAATAAATCAAAACTTCTCTTCATCCGCCTTAACAGGATTGGTGATGCACTTGTTGTTACACCGCTTCTCCACGAAATTAAAAAATCATTTAAGTGCACTGTTCATCTTCTGGCAGACAGAAAGAATCATTTCGTTTTCTGTAATAATGATGATATTGATAAGGTCATCGTTTTTGAAAAAGGCCTGAAAGGATTTCTTAATATTCTCAGGCTCATCAAGACAGAAAAATATAATGCTGTAATTGATCTCCATGATGATGTTTCAGCAACCGTAACATATCTTCTTGCCTTAAGTTCAGCAAAAAATATATTTGGATTAAAAAAAAATAACAGCACAGTATACACGCACACTGTAGAAAAGTTGGACTCAACATCGCATCATGTTATTGAACGAAATCTTGAGCTTGCAAAACTTTTTAATGTTAATCTGAACAAAGCCGAAGTTAATGTTCACTACAATCCCAAAGCAGAATCATTAACAAAAGTTGAAGGTGTGCTGAGGGAAAAATTTAATTCTGATAAATTCCTGCTGGGAATAAATATTTCTGCAGGAAGTGATGCAAGGTTCTGGGGAGTTGATAAATTTAAAACTCTCATTTCTTCTTTTGAGAAGTATGATTTGAATTATATTGTACTTTGTACTGTTCAGGATTCACATCTTGCTTCAAAGATTGAAAGCGATGAAAATAAAATTTACTACACTCCTTCCTTTGATGAGTTTGCAGCAATGATATCTAAGCTCGATTTACTCTTCACACCGGATACATCAACAGTTCATCTTGCTTCTGCATATAATGTTCCGATGTTCGGTGTCTATGTTAAGTATAATACAACTGATATGATCTGGTCGCCATATCAATCAGATTTTGATTTTGTTATTACAACCGAACCAACTTTAGAAAATGTTACCGCAGAAAGCGTACTTAATAAATTTTTTCCATTTTTAGAAAAACATATGGTGTTACATGCAAATTCCAAATTGTAAAAGATTCACCGGTTAT
>CAZIDB010000291.1:0-5281 GCA_964537965.1 uncultured Melioribacter sp.
TAATCCAGGTAACTCACTCAAAAGAAAACGCAGAGTATGGCAACCGGATTATTAAGCTGGAAGATGGATGGGTTGCTAAATAATATAATCTCTTTTTATCTCCGTTGAATTCTCAACGGAAAGGTTTAAAGAGATTAAGATCATTATAAAAGGCAGAATCATGTTTCTAAATTATCTAAAATCAACATATAGAAATTTAATTCGTCACAAAGGATATTCCTTTATAAATATCTTTGGACTTTCTGTTGGTATATCCTGTTGTATTTTAATAATGCTTTTTCTAAAAGACGAACTTAGTTATGATCAATTTCAAGAAAACAGTGATAGAATTTTCCGGGTTGTTTCAAAGTATTCATTCAAAGGCAACACTAAATATCATGCGGGAATGCCTGCTCCTTTAGCCGCCGCAATAATAAATGAATATAACTATGCCGTTAAGATAACCCGTTTTGGCGCGGGTTATGGTGATGTTATAAGAAATGAAAATGTTCAGACAAGAGGTAATCGTTTCGAATTAGCAGATCCAAATATATTTGATGTTTTCACAATTCCATTGGTTGCCGGAAATTCTCAGACTGCTCTAAACGATCCGAACTCAATAGTAATTTCAGAAAGTCTTGCCAAGAAATATTTTGTTGATAAAAACCCCATAGGTAAAATTCTTCAAATCGGCAGAGAAGATTTCTTTCATGATTATAAAGTAACAGGCGTATTTAAAGATTTACCAACCAACTCTCATTTCAAGTTTGATTGCCTTGCTTCCTTTCAGGCAGCATATATTAAAGGAAACGAAGGAAATTTAACCTGGGGTGCAAGCAATTACGAAACATTTATTCTGCTTCAAAAGAATTTTCCAATACAAAGCATGGAAAATGTTATCAAACAAATTTTTGAAAAACACAATTCTTTTTCGAATGGATTGAAATATAATTATTTTCTGCAACCGTTAACACAAATACATCTTAACCTTAATCCCGGAAATGAACTGCCAACCGAAAGAGAAAGCAGCACTATTCTGATATTTGCAGGAATTGTTTTGTTAATTCTTTTAATTGCTTGTATTAATTTTATAAACCTTGCAACTGCGCAGGCTTCAATGCGAGAAAAAGAAGTTGGTGTTCGCAAAGTAGTAGGAGCAGACAGACTTCAGTTGACTAATCAATTTTTAGGTGAATCTGTAATATTATCGCTACTTGCTTTTGTAATAGCCATCCCTATTGTTGAAGCATTGCTACCGGCATTTAATCAATATACCGATAAGAATTTAACCCTGTTTTCTTATGACAATGTTTACTTAATATTAGTTTTACCGCTAATGGCAATATTAATTGGAATTATAGCAGGAAGTTACCCCGCACTTTTCATTTCATCGTTTCAACCGGTTTCCATATTACACGGCAGATTATACAAGGGAAAAGCAAATACAAAATCCGGATTACGAAGCATTTTAGTTATTGCTCAGTTTGTAGTATCAATTATCTTTATAGTTAGTACGCTTATTATGAATAACCAGTTGCAGTTTATAAAAAACAAAAATCTGGGTTACAATAAAGATCATATTGTTGTTATACCAATTTATGACCAGAGTATAAAAGCCAAATACAAGTTATATAAAACAGAAATTCTCCGAAATGCCTCTGTTATAAATGCAACAGCTTCATCATATTTACCATCAGAACAAGGTTATAATCAAAACGTATATTTCAAAGGACCGGCAGAAGAAAAAATGGAATATATGAGTTGGATTCCTGTTGATGAGGATTTTATTGCCACAATGAAGCTGGAACTTACACGCGGTAGTAATTTTTCAATGGATAATTCTAATGCCAGCGTTAGTTATGTTTTAAATGAGTCAGCCGCTAAGCAAATTGGGTGGAATAATCCAGTTGGCGAACAGATGAATATTATTGGTTGGGGAAATGTAATAGGAGTTATAAAAGATTTCCACTTTCAGTCGTTGCACAATAAAATTGAACCGTTGGCATTATGTGTTTACCCTGAAGCATACCAATATCTTCACATTCGTGTTAAAACCGAAAACATTTCCGGTACTATAAGTTTTATGGAGAATAAGTGGAAAGAACTTTTTCCTGACAAAGTTTTTGAATATAGTTTTTTTGATGAAGATTTTGATAAACTATATAAAGCCGAAATACGTCTTGAAAGTATTTTTAATTTCATCACTGCTTTAGCAATGCTGGTAGCATGTCTGGGGTTATTCGGACTGGTACATTACTCAACTGAACGCAGAACAAAAGAGATAGGAATCAGAAAAATTCTAGGAAGTACAATTCCCAACGTTATGTTGTTATTAATAAAAGATTTCATTGGATGGATTTTAATAGCTAACATGATAGCCTTTCCAATTGCTTATTATTTTATGAATAAATGGCTTCAGGATTTTGCTTACAGAATTGAAATGAATTGGTGGATATTTATTCTATCTGGTGGAGGCGCATTGCTGATTGCAATCGTAACAGTTAGTTTCCAAGTAATAAAAGCAGCAACTGCAAATCCTGTCAAGGCACTTAAGTATGAATAGACTTACTAACCAATTGTAAAAAAGGAAAGAATAATGTTAAAGAATTATTTGAAGATAGCATTCAGGAATTTATTAAACCAAAATTTTTATTCTGCAATAAACATTATTGGTTTATCAATTGGAATATCTGCCTGCATTCTTGTAGCGCTTTATATAAAACATGACTTGAACTACGACCGGTACCACAAAAATGCCGTACAGATATATCGTATTGGATTTAGTGCTACCGGAGAAGGTAAAACTTTCTATATGGCACAATCACCAGCGCTATTGGGGCCAACGCTTAAAAATATATACCCTGAAATTAAGAAGTATTCACGCATATATTTTTCAGAACGCAGCCTTGTTAAAGTGGGGAATATGAAAAACTATGAAGACAGAATATCATATGCCGATTCAACATTTTTTGAAATATTTACATATGATGTTCTTGTCGGAAACAAAGCAGAGTTCCTTAAAAAAGCATACAGCATTGTATTAACCGAATCAACAGCAAAGAAATACTTTGGAAATGAAAATCCTCTTGGAAAGATAATAGAAATAGATAACCGCTATAATTTTGAGGTAACCGGTGTTATTAAAGCTGTTCCAACCAATTCTCATTTCAAATTCGATTTCCTTGCTTCTTATTCTTCTCTCGATAAGCAATCGACTGCAATTTATTTGCCTCAATGGGGCGCTACTTTTGGGTCATATACTTACATATTAACCGAAAAAGGATTTGAACCGAAAGAGTTTGAAAAGAAAGCAGAGAATTTTTTTAGAACTTATACAGATATGACTAATGCGGATTGGAAAATTATTGTAAGTCCTTTGCTGGATATACATCTAAATTCTCATTTGAATGATGAGATAGAAGAAAACAGTTCTATGTCAAGAATTCTGATTCTCGGATCAATTGCACTGTTTATTTTATTACTTGCTTGCATTAATTTTATCAACCTTTCTACCGCAAGATCTTCAAAACGTGCTGCGGAAATAGGAATACGAAAAGTTCTTGGCGCTGTTAAATTTCAACTTGTAAAACAATTTCTTAGCGAATCGGTTTTACTCTCCCTTATTTCATTTACAATTTCTGTTATTGCCGTCATATTTCTTCTACCCTCTTTTTCAACTCTTGTTGGAACTGAAATTAGTTTTAATCCTGGCGCTAATTGGATAGCATTGATATTCGTAATTATAGGCGTTCTTTTAGTAGGAGTTCTGGCAGGATTATACCCTGCTTTTTTTATCTCTTCTTATCAGCCTATAAAAGTAATAAAAGGAGTTCGTGCTTCTAAAACAGGAAAGAAAAGCGTTTCATTTTTGCGCAAAGGTTTGGTCATTCTTCAATTTGCGATCTCAATAATTCTGATTGCCGGAACCATCATTGTTAATCTCCAGCTCAAATATCTACGTGAATACAATATGGGATTTGATAAGGAATATATGATAGTTCTACCAGTCCATGAGAAAGTTGGCAATAATTATAAAACTATAAAAAATGAATTGAAGAAAATACATGGTGTGCTAAGTGCAACAGCGGGTAGGGGGGCTCCTATTAACAGCAACAATTTTGGCGCTGATTGCAAACCTAATGGGGTAAACGATGAGCAAGGAGCTTTCGGTATTGAATTAAATTCGGTTGATTATAATTATATGAATCATTTCGGAGTAAAAATAATTGCCGGACGAAATTTCTCTGAGGAATTTTCGGGTGATTTTCCGAATGCAATGGTAATAAACGAAAAGATGGTTAAGAGTCTTGGTTTGCAAAACCCTCAGGATGCAATTGGGAAATCTTATTTCATATCAATAAACGAATACAAACCGGAGATAATTGGGGTAGTGAAAGACTTTAATTCCAGCTCGCTTCATAATGAAATAACTTCTCAAGTATTCATGACAAACCCGAATTGGTTTAAAGAATTCATCATAAAAGTAAAATCGGAAAATATATCCTCAACAATAAACGGCGTAAAGGAGTTATGGGCAAAGTTCTTTCCTCAATATCCGTTTGAATATAATTTCCTTGATGAATCGATTGACAAGATGTACAAATCGGAAGAAAAATATTCGCGTGTGATCTCAACATTTTCAGTAGTTGCATTATTTATCGCGTGTCTTGGTTTGTTTGGATTGGCGTCATTTGTAACCGAACTGCGGAAAAAAGAGATTGGTATTAGAAAAGTTCTCGGCGCTTCAGTAAATAATATAATCCAGATTATTTCATGTGAGTTCGCGATTCTCGTAATGATTGCAAATATAATAGCCTGGCCTGTAGCTTATTATTTTATGAACAAATGGCTTCAAGATTTTGCTTATAGAATTGAAATGAATTGGTGGATATTTATTCTATCTGGTGGAATCGCATTACTGATTGCATTCGTAACAGTCAGTTTCCAAGCAATAAAAGCTGCAACAACAAATCCAATAGAAAGTTTAAAGTATGAGTAAAAGCAATCAGCACCTATGGCAATGGAGAAAATATGTTTAAGAATTATTTAAAAACTACTTTCAGAAATTTTTATCTTAATAAAACTCAAACAATAATTAAAACAATTGGACTTAGCATAGCACTATGTGTAAGTATAGCAATATTTTCCTGGGTTAAGTTTGAACTTAGCTATGATAATATTCATAAAGATGCAGATCGGATTTACAGGCTCGTTCTTGAAGACAATATGGTCGCTTCACCTCCGGGTTTTAAATTAATATTCGATAAGATTCCGGAAATAGAAAATTCAACAAGAATTTTTA
>CAZIDB010000292.1:0-5202 GCA_964537965.1 uncultured Melioribacter sp.
GCACAATGCAATACGCGGGCAGAATACTGCAGCTTTTAAATATGGGTACATATTTTAATGTTTTCCTTTTTGTGTTTAACCTGCTTCCAATTCCACCTTTGGATGGCTCACATATTTTATATGATATTTTTCCGAATCGGTTAATGGCAAGGTATTTAAGTTTTAGCGCGTATGGTTTTATAATTTTGATTTTGTTTATTTACAGTCCTTTGTGGAGCTATGTTGTAAAAATTGTTAATTTCATCTACAACGTTATTTAATTTTGTTTTAGTTGAAAATGAACCCGGATAAAAAGAAAATATATATTTTTCTTCTTTTACTGTTTACAGGATGTGGCAGGCAGGCTGAAATCGGATTTATTGGACCTCAGCATAAAGACTTGTTTTTTATCGAAGCAAATAAATTCCGTAATGTAAATGATGCAAAAGTCTTTGCGGAAAATTTGCAGGGCAAAGTTGATAAGAAAATCTACCTGCGTTCTGATTCTTCCAAAGCGGGCAAATTTTATTCTGTGTGTATTGGAGATTTTGGCTCATCTTATTCTGCCGGTGAATATGCATTCAGCTTGTTTGGCAGTGATGATAAAAGCTATGAGTTGATTCAAAATGATTTGTACGCATATGATGAATTTGCGAATATCCTTTTTGTAGGCAACGCCGGTGGTTTCCCTTCAATTTATAATTACAATATCAAAACCAAAAAAACAGATCTGGTGTGGAAAGAAAACCATGGAAGGGTAATTGATTTCAGTTATAAGGTAAAAGCACAGGCGAATTTTTTTGTTACGGTAAAATCAATCGGAAAAAAAACAATTTTTCCGTTTATCAATCAGATTAAACTATACAGGATTATTCAATCCACCGGAAAAATAGATATGATTAAAGAATTTGGTGATGCGGTTCAGCTTACAACAAACAGGGAAGATGATAATATAATTAAAGTAACATTGGTATCATTAGATGAACGCGTATCAACTTTTGTAAATGAAAGGACAGCCGTTGTTAATTCTGCCGGCAGGTTAATGGTAGACCAGAATAAAACATATGATTTAGTCAAAGAGAATTTTCCCGTACTGTCCCGTCCAGCAATAAAACTTTCATCAGCTATATCAAAATATTCCGTTCTTGATTCGGTTTTTAATGATAAGCATAATTTCTACCTGCGTGTTCATTCAAAAAAGCATTACCTGTTCTCAACCACTCAAGCTTTAAACCAGGTAGAATGGATTGATGATGACTACCTCGTATTATCAACATTAAATATAAGTCCTACAAACAAAACGATAGGAACAAGAAAACCAAAAACAAGCAACCTTGTAATAGTTGATCTTGATAAAAAGAAAATTATAGCGGACTGGACGGGTGGTGGTTATAAAAATTTTATAGTTAAAGGAAAATTTCTTTATTTTGACAACGACTTTGGCAGGTTTTCCAAAATTTATGTTTATAACCTTCACGGGAAGAAGATGTATGATACGATTACTGTAAAAGGTGGATGCGGCTTACAGAATCTTCCTGTAATTCCGGATTTTCAATAATTTATTCTTAGCGTCTCTACGGTAATTGTTATTAGGGATAATCACCAAGGCACCAGGATACGAAAATATGAGAACGGAACAATTAGTATTGAAAAATAAAATCAGTTAAACTTTGAAAACTTATCTTCGCACATTAGCATATATAAAACCTTACTGGAAGCATTTAACTACTTCTATCTTTTGTACAATTCTGTTTGCGCTGTTAAACGGCGCATCTGTGTATCTAACAATTCCATTGCTTGATACTCTCTTCCAGGAAGGTAACGCTGTCAAAACCGAGAGTCCCGCATCACTTACCGATAAAACAAAAGATGCCTTACCCGGCTGGGTTGATAATGTTGAAAAGGTTGTATCGGATAGCTTTAACAATTTTATTTTCAGTGGAACCAAGACCGATGCTTTGTTAAAAATTTGTGTCCTTGTTCTCTTTGCTTTCCTTGCAAAAAATTTATTCGGGTATCTTCAGGCTTACTTTCTTGCGGTGGTAGAGCAGGGAATGATAAAGGATATTCGTAACCAGGCATATGTTCATCTACATAAACTTCCTATGAGCTTTTTTAAAAATGAAAGGACGGGTAACCTCATTTCAAGAATTATAAATGATGTTAATGTCATTCAGAACAGCGTATCGGCCGTGTTCCTTAATCTTATTCGCGAACCGTTGACAATACTTGTCTTTCTTGGAATAGCATTATCGATAAGCTGGCATCTTACTTTGTTTTCACTTGTTGTGCTTCCGTTCTCAATTGGAATTATAAGCTGGATTGGATTGATACTTCGCAAGCACAGCGGAATGCTCCAGGAAAAAATGTCCGATATTACAAATGTTCTTCACGAAACAATTTCCGGTGTAAAGATTGTGAAAGCATTTGGAATGGAGGAATATGAGAACAAGAAATTCAAAAAAGAAACACAGGGCTTCTTTAAACTCATTTTAAGAATTGTCCGCATTAGAAATTCAGCATCACCTATAACGGAATTTTTAAGTGTAATAGTGGGAATCTTTTTGATTTATTACGGCGGCAGACTTGTACTTGAGGACGGAACATTGAAAGCAAGCGAGTTCCTTACTTTTCTTTTTGCAATATTCCAGCTTATGCCGCCAATAAAAGAATTAAGCAGCGTAAATAACAGGATGCAGGAATCCAGCGCAGCAGCCGACAGAGTGTTTGAAATACTTGATACAAAGCCCACCATAAAAAATGTCGAGAACCCAAAACCATTAAAGCACTTTGATCACAAGGTGGATTTTGTAAATGTTTCATTCCATTATGATGATTCCGATGAACTTGTATTACAGAACTTAGACTTTACTGTGAATAAAGGTGAAATAATTGCCATCGTAGGCAGCAGCGGCTCAGGTAAAACAACTTTAGTGGATTTGCTGCCGCGGTTCTTTGATCCGACCGGCGGACAAATTCTTATTGACGGGATTGACACAAAAGAAGTTTACATAGAAGATTTGAGAAAACTGATGGGCATTGTAACACAGGAAACTGTTCTGTTCAATGATTCAATTAGAAATAATATTGCATACGGACTTGACGGCTTCTCGCTTGATAAAATTATTGAGGCTGCAAAAGCTGCAAATGCTCATAATTTTATAATGGATTTTCCGAAAGGTTATGATACAATTGTTGGCGAAAGAGGAGCGAAAATTTCGGGTGGACAAAGACAAAGACTTTCAATTGCAAGAGCTTTGCTTGTTAATCCGCCAATAATGATTTTTGATGAAGCAACATCTGCTTTAGACAGCGAATCGGAAATCCTCGTCCAGGAAGCGATTGACAGGTTGATGTATGACCGCACAACATTTGTAATTGCCCACAGGTTAAGCACAATAAGAAACGCAAGCCGCATTATTGTTCTTGATAAAGGGAAAATAGTTCAGCAGGGAAAACACGAAGAACTGCTTACTGATGAACATGGGATTTATAAACGTTTATACGAACTTCAATTCAGGGATTAATGACAAAGGAAAGCAAACAAAAAAATATTATTCTTTTAGACAGGCTGATCTTTGGTTCGCTGGTTCTGTTCCTGCTTACTCTGACCAATTCAATATTTCTTAACCAGCTTGGCTATTATGCCGCTTTAATATTTGCCGTTATCCGTTATGCAGTAAGCAGAGAAAATAAATTTAAAAAGACAGGCCTTGAATTATTTTTTATAGCGTTTATTGTTTCGGAAATTATTTCTACTGCATTATCATTAAACTTTCCCCTGGCGTTTAACAATTTTCTTAAAAGGATTTTACTCATTCCCATAGTTTATACAATTATAGCCGCCACTGATGATGAATCCAAATTGAAACTTGAATTCAAATTATTTATCGGCGCAGCAATTTTCAGTATGGGAATTTACTTGTTCAATGCGTACAAACATTACATTTATAATTTGTACAGTCTTGAATCTTCCGGTCCGTCAGTCTTTCAGTACCCGATTACAACAAGCGAAATTATGAGCTTTGTTGTTATCTATCTTTTTGCTTTTCTTATAAACGAAAGGGCTACACTAAAATACCGCATTCTTAATCTTGTGCTTCTGGGTATAGCCGCTCTGGCTTTATTCTCAACTTATAAACGAACAGGATGGCTGGGCGCCGCAGTTGGAATTTTAATGGTTGTAGTTATCGGCAGGAAATGGAAAATACTTATTCCTTTAGCAGCAGGATTGGCAGCAGTATTATTTTTAAGTAATAATAAAAGCATTCTGCAGATTTACGACTTCGACCAGAATACACTTAAGCTCAATCAGACAATTTCTACAAATGGACGCGCTTCAGATGTACTGCCGGATTCAAACAGTTTTTATTTGTCTGATTTTAACAACGGGCTTGTTAAGTATTCATCAGGTAAATCGTTAATTAAACTGAGTTTGCCTGCACCTGTAATCTCCGCTGCAAAATGGAATGATACTACTCTGATTGCAAACCTGGTAGATACCCGCTTTATCATTATAAATAAAAATGATGGAAAGCTTTCGTTGGGAAATGAATTTATTTCTCCCGGACAAACAAATTCATATCTTGTTGCAAACGGTTTAATATATGTTCTGGATAGTGATAGCGGCCTGACTGTTTTTAAAACACCGGACAAAAAAAATGCGGTACGCTTTCCGGAACTTGGCAGATTTCATAAGATGAGCATTGATTCACATTATGCGGCATTCTATTCTCTTGAGAATAAATTAAGAATTTATAAACTTGAAAATAATTTACCGGCAAAACTTATTTATGAGACAATGCCGAAATTTACCTTGACCGGAATTCACCTTGATAGAGTCCTGTTCCTTTCCGATGAACAATCAACTTCCGTTTATCAAATTGAAAATGATCTGCTCAGATTCGCGGGAAGAAATAATCAGCTAAAGAATTTATTTAAGTTTTCCAAAGATAAAGGTAAACTTGTAGCTGTTGATTTAACAGGTCAGGTAGTTTCAATTGATACAACAGCAGACGATCAAATTAGGTTTACCTCACTTACAAACCTTGATTCCCTGCCCGGTTCTATGAACCTTAAGAATTCAAAATTGTATTTTACTTATTAAAAAGTAAGCAGGCTTAACAGAATATTTGATATTTATAATCCGTCAAATTTTAACAGTTTTGCATTCTGGGGTGCGGATTTAAAAATTTTCCGGATTTACCCAATTTTTGGTGTAGC
>CAZIDB010000293.1:0-5078 GCA_964537965.1 uncultured Melioribacter sp.
TGAAACCGTTATATCATAATAAGTGCTTGGCGAAAGTACGTGGGTAAGCTTTCCATAAAAAAGATCATCATAAAGATGAGTATGAGGCGTTCCATAGGGATTGTATTTGAAATAATGATTATATACTCCCTGTGCAACGGTAGAGTTCATGGCGCCAATTCGGAATTTTAATGCGTCACTTATCTGCCATATAAGTTTAGCAAAGAATAATCTAGAATCCCTGAATGCCATAGGAACAACTTCAACACTACCGGATTTATCTGTACCCTTCGAATCAATATAATCAGGATAAATGTAACCATTAATATATCCGTCGGAAGAATATACCCGCGCATTTCCAAAGAATGAAACATTTGATAACGGATATACAGGACCGCTTAACTGAACTTCATAGTTATAGGAGTTTTGTTCGCCGGATTTCTTTCCAAGCTTATCTGTATAAGTAGTAGCCTGAACATTAAAATCTTTCACTACATTATCTAATGTATTCATCAATATTACGCCGGACATTGCCTCACCGTACTGCGGGCCGAATGTTCCCGTTAACGTTCTTATTGATTGCAGGGTATACTCGCCTACAACATCAAGATTAAAACCGCCCCAAAGCTGATCTGTAACATTGATACCATCTAATAAATAAACAGTTTCGTTTGTTCTGCCACCGCGGAAATGCAACCCGTCGCTGGGTATTGTTGCAAACTGCCCAAACACAGGCTGAGAGTTAACAGGAGTTGTAGAAATATCTGCACTTATTCCTGCCTGCTTTGTAATAATATCTTTTACAGAACCTTTAACGGGAAGAGCCTGGATGTCTTCAATTTCAAAACCCTGCATTTTGGAAGTTAAATCTTTTTGTACTGCCGGGCGCGTATACTGAATGACAACTTCCTGAAGCTGGACAGAAGATGATCTTAAGGTTGCATTAATTTTAGTGGTAAGTCCCGCATTAATACTTACCTTTTCAATTTTCTGGGAAGCATATCCAATAGCGCTTATTTTTAATTCGTATGTTCCAACCGGGATATTAATGATAAAGTAATTCCCGTTAACATCGGCTGAAGCTCCGAGGCTTGTTCCCTCAACAACAATATTAGCGCCTATAATTGGGTCGGTGCTTTCGTCTGTAATTTTTCCCGATATTTTCCCCGTGGTCTGGGCAAATGAAACCAAAGGAAGAATCAGGAGAGTGAAGAATAATATTCTCATTCTCATCACAGCCTACCTCGTTATGTTTTGGATTAAAAAGGGAGAGCATATATTCTCTCCCATAAATAGTTTTTATTATTTAAGCAAAAGCATTTTGCGGACTTGCTTAAAGTTATCAGTTTCTAAACTGTAAAAATAAATTCCGCTTGTAAGGCTGGAAGCATCAAATGAAACAGAATAATTTCCGACAGGTTTTGTTTCATTCATTAATGTTGAAATTTCCTGGCCAATAAGATTATATACTTTTACTTTAACCAACCCTTCCTGCGGAAGCGAAAAAGATATTTTTGTTGAAGGATTGAAAGGATTAGGATAGTTCTGTTTCAACAAATATTTTTCCGGTACCGTATTGCTTTCATCTGCTATACCTGTTGATGTACCAACTTTAACTTTATAACCCGCAATACCGGGCATAGAAGCATAATCAGCACGCCATGGACCAAAATTCTCACCCGCATAAATCATTATAGCAATACTATCAGGCACTACAAAGTTAGACATGTAGCGGGGATTAAAAAGTAAAGCTTTCGGAACAGCGCATTCAACCTCATTATTACCTGCATTCCAGACTGCCCATACACCGCGTAACGTATCTGCAATTTCATAATCCCAGCCGTTACCCGTCTGTTTGTGTTCCCAAAGCGCCTGTTGATAACCGGTCATTTGTTCGGTTAAAGTATCTGCAGGATAAACCTGAACGAAGTAGTCATATCCGTTGCCCCACCATCCCCATGTTAATCCGGTTGTATCACCTGCACCGGGATCAACAGAAATGTAAGCGGCAATGGCAGCCCCGCCATGATATGAAGTATCGTTAGCTATGTTCATTACGTTTGCGGCTGAGTTCATTTTAACTCTGAGGTAAACAAAATCATCATCTGTTGTTGCATATACATCTTCAATATCAAGATCGGTAAAATAACTTGGGTCAGTACTGCCTCTAACCGGGTCTGTATCATCTCCCTCTGCAAATGTTTTTTCTTCTGCATTCGGTAAAACATCAATCTGTGTAGAAGCTTCCCAATCGAAGAACACGCCATCAACAGCAATAGGACCGGGCTTTTTAACAGCTAACTTATAACCTGCAATTGACGGCATAGAAGCATAGTCTGCACGCCATGGACCAAAATTTTCTCCTGCATAAATCATTATAGAAACTGAATCCGGGTATTCAAAACCCGGTAAGTAGCGCGGATTAAATAATAGCTTCTTTGGGATTGAGAACTCCACGTCATTACTGGAAGCATTCCATGCAACTGTTGAACCAATAGTTTCGCTTGCATGTTCATAATCCCAGCCATTACCGGTTTGCTTATGCTCCCAAAGAAACTGCTGGTAACGCGTGGTTGATTCAGCTAATGAATCGGACGGATAAACCTGCACAAAAAAGTCGTAGCCGTTGCCCCACCATCCCCAGGTTAAACCTGTGGTATCGCCTGCACCCGGGTCAACTGAAATATAAGCCGCAATTGCAGCGCCGCCATGATAAGATGTATCACTAGCTATGTTCATAACATTCGCAACCGAGTTCATTTTAACCCGAACATAAATAAAATCTGCATCATCTGTTGCATATACATCTTCTATATCAAGATCGGCCATGTAGGAAGGGTCTGTTCCGCCTCTTGCAGGACTCATTTCGTCGCCTTCTGCAAAGGTCAGTTCTGCATTAGGAGCAACATCCAACTGCATCCCCGTAGTCCAGTCAAAGAAAACACCATCAATTCTCACCTGGGCATTAATATTCTGTATGGTAAAAATAAACAGTATGAAAGCAAGGAAAAGTAAATATTTCTTCATTCTTGTCTCCTCTTGGATTTTATTACAATAAAATTTCTCAAATATTTTTTTTATTGTCAAGGAATATTTTAAAATTTTAAATAATTATTTTGCGCCAAGGGATACTTTATAAAAAAATTGGGTGAACCCGTTCCCGGATTTTCCGAATGATACCTTCCGGGATAAAAAATTTCCCGCGCTTTGGAATAGTTGTTGCGTTGATAGACCATTCTTTTCTGCTGTTTGTTTTTAAATATTATTTTTTTAAATTTCAGCAGGTTTAAATAGGAGAGAAATTTGCAGCAGCTTTATATTTCTCTTTTATCATACCGTTGTAAACTACTGTTTAACTTTATCTATTCTTTAGCTCCCCCTTTTAATATTCGTTCTGTAATCTTTTTAATCTGGTTTTTACCTGTTACACTTTTAACACTGGTAACTTTGAATAGAGAAAGAAAGAAATTTTCCGATAGACTAATTAATGGAACCGGCTTCAGGAAAAAAATATACGCGCTTAACTACGCCTGTATTTGTGCACCGGCAATTCGCTGTTAGAATACGGCATGCAATTTATAAATTTAATAATGGGCATACCGGTAATTATAAATGAAGAATGACTTGAGATAGTTTTTACTTAATTATTTGTTCTTTTAAAATTAAGATATTAATAATGATTCAGTCCTGGCAGGAATAAATTAATTCATCATGGATTCAGTTATTGGCTAAGATTGTTTTGGCATTGTTAATAAAGGATTATTACCCGGCACAGCTAACCCGGTTTAATGCATTAACCGGTTAGTATATGACAATGGAAAGTCCGGAGACGTCATTACCCACGCAGTGTGCGGCAAAGAGTACTGCTTGTGCGGTATATGGTATTAATAATGCGTCAGTAATGGATTTGTATATGGCAAAACCAACTTATAAGATGTCATTAGTCATTGAAAGGGTGACAGAGTTAAATCACTATGTGGCAAAGAACGATAAAACTTATAAAACGTTCGTTTTTCAATCTATTACAGGTTTGTGGTTATTCTTCCTGTATTTTTCCGGTTTAACTAATTAACTAACTTAACAATATTGGAGGCTCAAATGAACAAGACCGATGAGGAAAAGCTCGAAATGTTCGACGATGTTGTTGATGTTCTTGATACCGAAAAGGATATCTATACCGGTGTTACTTCCATCACTGCTCAAAGGGATAACCTGAAGGCTATCTCTGTTGAAATTAAAAAGAATGAAGCTACACTTAAGAATAGCACTATCGGTAAAACTGAATCGAAATATGTTTCGGAGGATGAACTTATTCACGATGCTGTTGTTGTGGCGGGTGGAATTTATGCATATGCGGCAACGGCAGGCTTAACGGATTTGCAGGCGCTTTCCGATCTTTCTATCCGCGACTTTAAAAGAATGCGTGATACTGATGTGCCCGTTAAAGCCACAAGTATTCTTGAGAAAGCCGAGGAGCTTGGCGAGGCGCTTCTGCCCTATGGAATTACGGCAGCTTTAATAACCGAACTGCGAGATGATATCAGTATTTATAATGAAAAGGTATCTGACCAGGGCGCAGGTTTTGTAAACAAATCAACTGCACGGGCAACCATAACTGCATTATTCAAACGCGGAGATATTGCAGTTAATATTCTGGATAAGATTATGAAGCAGTACCAGAAATCCCATACCGAGTTTTATACAAAGTACAAAACTGCACGGAACATCTGGAACAAAGCTACAAAGCATACCGAAGTTAAAACCGAAACAACTGTAACTACGCCGGCGGATCAACCAACACCATAGTTTTAATCCTCCGCATGCAGCATTGTGTGCGGAGGAAGCTTCATGCCGCATCATACGGAAAGAAAGAAGGGAGCGCGTGTAAACGGATGGATGAAGGTTGATGGATGATGTAAGATGTGAAATGTGAAATGGATAAAGAAGATTGAAAGAACTACTTTGGAATAGTGGAATTATGAATTGTTGAATGGATGAAAGTTGATGGATAATGTAAGATGTGAAATGTAAAATGGATAAAGAAGATTGAAAGAACTACTTAGAATAGTGGAATTTTGAATGGATGAAAGTTGATGGAT
>CAZIDB010000294.1:0-5075 GCA_964537965.1 uncultured Melioribacter sp.
AAAATGTAAGTGCAGGATATAATGAGATTGAATTTAATGCAAGCGATCTGTCATCCGGGATTTATTTATACAGGATTGAAGCAAATGAAGTGAATGGAAATAAAGGATTTTCAGCTGTTAAAAAGATGGTAGTAATTAAATAAAATAATTCACTTTCTTCCTGATAGATCTGGAAAAAGGAGAATAGAAAAATTGTAATTAAGGAATATCATTTTCACTATGAAATAAATATACAATGTGAATTGAGTTAAAACTAAGTGAATTATATAAAGTATTACTTTGAGGATTTGACTATGTCAGGAAAAATATTAAAACACTATTTACTTTTTTTTATCCTTCTAAATTTTCTGCTGCAATTTAATGCCGAAATAACAGCACAAACAGCTCCGCATATCGCCGATTCAATATATTATCATCATTTCAAACCGATAGCGATGGCTGTTTATGAAGAAGGGAATAAATTGTATGTATTTGATGAGAACAGCGATAACCTGTTTGTAGTTGACGGTATATCGAATGATATTGTTGATAGTATTAAAATTCCGGGAGCGTATGGAGAAATGTTCATTAATTCTACTTTACATAGACTTTATATTGGCAACGAAACATTAATTTATGTGGTCGATGTAGATAACAATATTCTCATTAAAACACTACCATTTAGTCTAACACTTAGAAATCATGATGAAATAAGAGATAGAATTTATGCTACATCCGGATTTGCAACCGGTAAAATTTATTATGTTGATCTTCCTACGGAAACATTAATAAAAGTTTCAGATGAAGGAATGGATCCTTATGGTAGTATGGACATCAATGAAACAAGAAATGAGCTTGTGATTGCAAATGTGCAGTACAATAAAATACGTATTATAAACGGTAACGATTTCAGCGAACGTGTCATTAGTCTGGCGGATTTAGGTTACCCATTACCACAGCCTCTTTATACCACGGTAAATGAAAAAGAAAACAAGGCATATTTCAGCCATTCAACACTTAATTGTTTGTTGATAATTGATTTGGAAACAGAATCCAAAATTACCAAAGGGTACTCAGGTTGGTGGTATGGTTCAATTGTTGTCGACGAAGAATTAAATAAAATTGTTTCGAGTACAACTGATTTTGTATCATTGTTTGACGGTGTAACTAATGATTATATTAATCTTGGTGATTTCGGTGTAGGAGATAATAGTAGATTTGGCAGTGCGCTATTGAAAGATTCACATCATGTAATAATGGGCGGTGGAAGTAAAATCGATATCCTTGACATTGAACACTGTCAACTTATTCGTCTCAAAAATAATTTACCTTCAAATAATTGGAATTTTACTTATACAAAGATGGTGATAAATCAAACTACTGGTAAAGTGTATTATCTTTATACTGATAATCTTCACTATAATGAAGGAATGATTACAATAATTGAAGATGGAGAAATTCAGGATAATTGGACAGTAAGAATGGGTAGTTCCTTTCCACCGTTTCCCGAACCTCAAAGTCTGAGAGCAATTTGGTTTAATGACCCGTTACTTGGCTGGATCGTCGGCAGCCAAGGTTCTATTCTTCAGACTGAAGATGGAGGAATGAATTGGAATTCACAAAACAGTGGCACAACAATGGAGTTGTCCAATGTCTTTTTCACTAATTCACAAACCGGTTGGTGTGTAGGAAATAATTCACCTTATATGACAGAATCAGTTTTGCTGAAAACTACAAATGGTGGAAATGACTGGATTAATTTACAATTACCATTTGCAGGAAATCTTTATGGTGTATTCTTTATCAATAACCAAATAGGTTGGATAAGAGGACGAAATAGTCAAGATTATAAATACACTATTGCTAGGACTACTGATGGTGGTCAAACATGGATAATTACCAAGACTTTTTCATCATTTATAGAGGATATTTTTTTCATCGATGAACTCAATGGATGGGCTGCAGTAGATGGTTATTCAAATGGTTTTTACAAAACTTCTGACGGAGGTTATAACTGGATTCGAGTCTCTTCTTCGCTTGGTCTGGATTATGCTTACAGTATTTTCTTTACTGACAAAAACAATGGATGGGCAAGCGGAAGAAATTCGTTGGGTACCGTTAATAGCCGGAGCTTTCACACATCAAACGGCGGATTAAGTTGGGAAACTCAACTCTCATATATTACTACTCCAGGAAGGACATATGATTATATACGCGATTTTCATTTTCTTGATTCATTAAATGGATGGGCTATTTCAGAGGGAGGGCAGATACTAAACACCTCTGATGGTGGTATAAATTGGAATTCAAAAAAATTTAGTGGTACCGGGACTTATGCTCTCAGTAGAATATTTATGAATAATCTAAATAATGGATGGGTTGTTGGTACAGGAAATAGTAAAGCAGTATTATATTATAATTCGCTTCCTATCCCAGCTTATCCAACCAATTTAATAGCTACTGCAATTTCGCATGATAAAGTACAGTTAATATGGAATGATAATTCAAATAATGAAACAGGATTTGAAATATTGCGAAGTGATTTTTATAGCGGAAACTATAAAAAGATTGCAACCATTCCAACCGGTTCATTAAGCTATGAGGATACCGCTGTTACACCGGAATCAACATATTGGTACCGAGTACAAGCATTTAACGCAACAGGATATTCTGGATGGTCAAGAGAAGACAGTTCAATTACATTACCCGCTCCGGCTATATACAAAGATATTTGTATTCACAAAGACTGGAATATTATTTCTATTCCATTATTATTAAATGATATGTCATTAAGTACTGTCTTTCCTTTTGCTATATCAGAAGCATTTGAATACAATAACGGATATATAAATACAACGACATTTGAAAATGGTAAAGGATATTGGTTAAAATTTAATTCAGAAGATTCTGTTATTGTAAATGGAGTCAAATCAACGGGAAATATTCCTCTATCTTCTGGATGGAATATTATCGGTGTGGCTGATGTCAACCTCCCGATAGATGAAATTTACTCTAATCCAACTGATATTTTTACTTCATCATTCTATGGATATAATAATGGTTATGTTACTGCAACCACACTTGAAAGTGGAAAAGGTTACTGGGTAAAAACCAATCAGGCTGGATATATTGTTTATCCTGCATTGCAAAAGAACAAGACAATAAACAATCTAGAAATTACCATTAACAAAGAATGGCCGCGGATTGAATTAACTGATGCCAACAACAGAAAAGGAATATTATATCTTACTAATTCAGGTAAGGATTTAAATAAATATGAACTACCTCCTTTACCTCCCAAAGGTATTTTCGATTTCAGATTTACTACAGATAGATATGTTGAAGAATTGAATTCCGCTTCAAAAGAAATAAAAATTAGTTCAGCAGAATATCCGGTTAAATTAAAAATAGTTGGGACAGAATTAAAAGTATCAGATTTACTTGGTGGTAAAGTTATCAATGTTTTGCTAAAGGACGGTGAAACAATAACAATAAATAATAGTGCGATTGAAATATTAAGAATAGAAGGGAAGTCTGTCCCGACTGAATTTGCACTGTATCAGAATTATCCGAATCCATTTAATCCTGTAACAAAAATAAAATACGCAATTCCGGTTGACAGTAAAGTAAGAATAGCAGTCTATAATTTATTAGGTGAGGAGGTCAGGGAAATCGTAAATCAAAATGTAAGTGCAGGATATAATGAAATTGAATTTAATGCAAGTGACCTTTCCTCCGGATTGTATTTGTACAGGATTGAAGCAAATGCCATGGCAGGGAAAGATCATTTCATTTCAGTGAAAAAAATGTTGGTAATTAAATAATCAAATTTCAAAACCAGTTTTATCTGTTGAGGTGAATATGCAAACGTCACGCACCGGTCAGAATACTAATTCAGCATTATCTTTGATAAAACGAATGAAGAATTTTGCCTTGCTCGTTTTTACTCTTTTAACATTAACCTCAAACATTCCGAATGCCCAGACAGTTGTAGATTCTATAAAACGTGCCGGATTATGGCCAGCCGGACTTGCAGTATATGAAACAGGAAACAAACTCTGTGTATTTGATGACAGAACCAACCATCTTTTAATTTATGATGGGAATTCGTTTGCTTTATTGCAGGAGATAGTTTTTAGCCAACCCTTTAATGATAATTTTTCTTTCATCCATATGGAAGTTAATGAAGCAGAAGGGAAACTTTACATATGTTTAGGGACCTGGACTGTGAGCTTAGCTATTGTAGATTTAATAGGTAATTCAGTCATAACTGAAATACCTCTCCCAGGACTCTTGCCGCAAAGTACAGGTAAATTTATTTACGACCAGACAATTAATAAAATATATGTCGGAAGTAAAGTGATTGATCTTGCCTCATTTACTGTGTCGCCAAATACACTTGGAGTTTATGGTGAACTGAATCCGGTAACACACGAAGTGTTTACTCCCAGTTCGAATACGGGTAAGTTCGAGATCGCCAACCTTATCACTGAACAGGTTACAATAATTGATGCAGTTCAAAATGTTGATGCTTTTACGGTAAACTGGAAAGAAAACAAGCTATACATAATCACAATTCCCTTCCGTATATGGGTATATGACCACGATACAGGTGAATCACGATGGATTGATCATCAAAATGATTCTGAAGTGTTGGTATATAATCCCGGAGGAAACAATATCTATACGAGATCAGAAATTGCCTGTCGATCTACAATTATAAATGGAAGTGATGACAGCTTTTTTAATTTGCAGGTTGATGGTGGTGGACCCGCAATGGGATTCCGATATGCAACCAGGCATACTTATTTTGTGAATCATAATCATATCGGCGTGTATGATGAAATTTCTCAGATGTTTGAAAAAATAGAATTCAATAATCCGCATAGTTACATTACTAGTGGTCAATATTTAATTGCAGTCAATCAGTCCACCGGCAGATTATATGCTACATTTTCGAGTGGATATGACCCACCGGATTATAGTCCGATCTGGATATTACAGGATTCCGAAATGTTTACCCGTCCCAACGTTTTTTTGTCAGACAATTATTCACTTGGTCACTATCCCCCAATTGAAATTTTAGATCCACTAAC
>CAZIDB010000295.1:0-5074 GCA_964537965.1 uncultured Melioribacter sp.
GGCTCCAGAAAATTACGAACATTGTCTCCAAGTATTGATATCTGGTATCCACCTTCCATAATAATCAAAGTAGGGATACTTAGCTCATACCGTAAAAAAGCAGACATTGTTTTATAGAAATCTGTGGTAAGACGAAAATCCCCAAGGTCTTCGTTTTCAAATTCATGCGTATCAACACCAAAAGAAATAATGAAATATTCCGGGTTGAACATTTTAATTTTGTGTACTGCCTGTTTTAATACTTCAAAATATTGTTCATTCGATATGTTCCCTTTCAACGGATAGTTAATTGTTTTCTCGTTGTTCTCTTCTTCAAATCCTGTAAGGTAAGGGTAAGCGCTGTCCGGATGTCCATGGATTGACACATACAAAATATTTTCCTGTCTCTGTACAATATCCTGAGTACCGTTTCCATGATGATAATCAACATCAAGAATACAAACTTTAGCTTTGCTGCCCGAATGTTTGTTGTTATAATCTTGCAAGTACTTTGCTGCAATAGCAGCATTATTAAGGAAGCAGTAACCACCTGCAAATTCATAACCTGCATGGTGCCCGGGAGGTCTGCCTAAACTAAATACAGAGCGTTCGCCGTTTAATAAATATTTGGCAGCAGTTAACGCAGAGTAAGCAGAATACTTTGCAGCTTTGAATGTTCCCTCGACAATCATTGTAGATAAGTCAGTCATAAAATAACCGGCCTGACCAATCGGGCTTTTAGTAATTAGTTTTTTACGAACATTTCCAACTGCAAACAAGTCCGGCATTACTCCGTCCTTGTTTAATCCTGCCATAATCCAGTCTTCGTATGCTGTTTGCAAGTAATGAACGTATTCAGGTGAATGAACTTGTAAAATTTCATCCAGACTAAATTCTTCCGGTGGTAAAATCTCAATCTTATCTAACCATTTCAAGGATTCTAAAATGCTGTTCATTCTTTCCGGAGATTCGGCGTAATCAATTAAATTATGGGAAATAAATTCCTTAGAAGGATTATGCAGTTTTGTATTTTCAGAATATATTATTTTCATGCAAGCTTTACAGCAATAGAATTATTTGTTTCTTTAATCTAAAATAATAGCCCTGACTTTTAAATCAGGGACAATTATTATTTTGAATCATCGCTTTAATGCGATTTTGGTGTACTAATCAAACTTATTAGGATCCATTTCTTTAACATATTTAAGTATTTCCTTGGCAACATCTGAATAAGCAGATATTTTTGAATAATCAATATTGATGTTATTAAGATACTGGAGAATAAGCGCATCACCAATTTTTGATTCGGGTAAAATTCCCGCAAAGAAATATCCAAGCTTTTCTAATTCGGAAGTAACATACGGAGTAGCTTCATCTTCAAGATTAAGGAACAGGTTTATAGCTGCCACATTATTTACACACATGTTACGTGTGATTTTTTTTATTTCTTTTACAATGTCTGACCCGAATTTCTTTACATGAATTTCGCCGCAGCTTTCAAGTTCATTTACTGATGAAGAAATATCTAACTCACCTGATAAATCATATCCAACTTTTTCAGGAATGATAAATGTATGAATACTGCCGTTGATGTTATTATAAAGTTTTTGAATTAGAGCACTATGTTTAGAAGGCAGATAGAGTGTTTTAGCCTGTGGTTGTTCCATATATTTGAAACCAAGTATAACACTAATCCTTTGCGAAGTATCATCTGAAATTCCTTTAAACTTCCAGGATGACGGGCTTGTGGCAAGCAGTAAACCGCAATCATTTATCTGGAAACGTATCATTGATTTTTGAGTAAAGACATGATTTGCAACCGCATAAGCATATAATCCTTTAAGCACCCGCTTTTTAGGAACGTTGAAAAGATATTCCAACATTCTGTTTAAAGCTCCCTGTCCTCTGTATTCAACGTTTACAAAAATGAAAGTAAGTTCTGCAATCGTATCTTCGGGATACTGATAAAGCAAAGCTCCATGCCCCATAAACACATTATCTTTAGTAACGGCAACAGTAGAAATCATCATGCCATTTTTATTCAGCTCAATTAATTTCTCCGGAAAGTAAATATGCTCATCAAAGAAACTATAACCATGGGATTTGTATGCGCATCTTGAAACTTCCACTGCTTCATGTTCTTCCATACCTCTTACAGTATACTCAATTTTTTCCTGGATAATTTTTGGTTCTTCAATTACTTCCTGTTGTTCAGCTAATTCTTTAGCATTGGGTAAATACTTTATCATATGCATTTCTTTACCATTAATTCCAAGATTATGAAAAGAGTATTCATCCATCACTTTACTGATAAGGAATAGACCAAGTCCGGATGTACTTGCCTCATCAAGGTTCCCGGTTAGCTGGTACTTCTTTACATTAGAAGGATCAAATGGCAAACCCATTTCTTTAATAATAATTTTAATTCCATTCCTTAACTTCTCGCAAATTATATCAAACGTTCTGTTTTCCTCGGGGTCGTAAGTATGTTTCATTACATTTGAGACAGCTTCTTCAATAGCAATATCAATGTTATTCAAAGAACTACCGGCAAATCCAATTTTTTTTGCCGTTTCACGAACAAATAACTGAGCAATGTCCAAATAATCAAATTTATTTGGTAAGGTAATTTTAGATACTTCCGGAATTTGCATGGCTGCCCTCATTATGTTGATTGAAGAAGTTAATTGCGTTCTAAAATTACAATCAAAATTGAAATTTCAAAAATGAATATTCAATATTTCTATTATAAAAAACTCTGTCCAGTCAAATCTATATTATTTTTTCTTCTTTAGTATTGCCGACCAATTTGGGAAAAGCCTAAGATTCATCTTATTATTTTCAACACCGACTAATTCATTCTCGTTTAGAACATCTTCATAGAATCCAGATTCTTCATAAAGTGTAAGTTCGACCCCAACATTTTCGTCAGATGAATTTAGTACAACAATTATTTTTTCATTCTCTGTTTCTCTTTCGAAAGCAAATTGTTGATGTTTAATTAAAAGTTGTTTGTAACTTCCTGTTTTTAACGCATCAGAGTTCTTCCTTATTTCAGAAAGTTTAGCAATGGTTTTAATAATTTCTTTATGACTGTTTTCATAAAGCTCTTTCAATTCAACATAAGGACGTAACGGAAGATCACCTTCTTTTGTTTTTATTCCTTCAGTTCCGGCTTCGCTCCCGTAATAGATTGACGGAATTCCCGGCATTGTATAAAGCATAACATACAAAGGATAAATGTTTGCTTTATTTTTTAACTGGGAAATAATTCTTGTTACATCGTGGTTATCTGCAAAGTTATATAAAAGCAAATCTTTGTACATACCATGCTTGCCGAACTGCCTGTTTAGTGCGTAAGCAATTTCAAAATAATTCTTATCATTCAGACTTGAGTACAATCCTTTATAACATTCATAGTTTGTAACAGAATCAAGAGTTATATCATTCACCCATTTCCTGTAATCTCCGTGAATTATTTCTCCAACAAGAAAAAAATCTTCTTTAATTTCTTTGGTAAAGGAAGATAATTCTTCCAGGAATTTTATATCAACGCAGTCCGCAGCATCAAGACGCAATCCATCAATATCAAATTCATCTATCCAGGTTCTTACTGCATTAAGCAAATGAGCTTTTACTTCATCATTATTAAGATTAAGCTTCACAAGATTGTAATGCCCGTTCCAGCCTTCGTAACTAAAAAGATCATTAAAAGGACTTCTCCCGTTAAAGTTTAATCCGGCAAACCAGTTAGCATACTGAGAATTATTTTTATTCTCCTGCAGATCTTTAAACGCCCAGAAGTCTCTTCCAACATGATTAAACACTCCGTCAAGAATTACTTTTATTCCTTGTTTGTGGAACTCATTTACAAGTTGTTTAAATGATTCATTATCTCCAAGACGGCGGTCTATCCAGTAATAATCTTTTGTATCATACCCATGAGAAGTTGATTCGAACACTGGTCCAAAGTAAATTGCATTTATTCCTAGAGATTTTATATGTTCAATCCAGTCATAAATTTTATTTAATCTGTTGACCGGAGATAAATTAAAATCGTTATGCTGCGGTGCGCCGCAAAATCCCATAGGATAAATATGATAGAACTGTGCATCCTGAAACCATTTTTTTTGCATACAATTATTCCTTTTCTTTACTTACCGTTCGGTATAGTATATAGTTAAAAAATATATAGATTTTCTTTTGTTACGAATAAATTCCGTGGCTGAACTGGTGAACAGCCTGGTAAATTATTTCGTCATTCAATTCTGTATGAGTGGATAAATATAAAGTAATGTAATTGTTAATCATTCCTAAAAAAGTAAAAGAGTAACGCTTTTGCCTTCCCTTCATATTTCCATGATCGTTTGAAGCTTCTTCGAACATTTTTTCCAGCATTCTTAGAATTGAAGTATTATAACCTTCTACGGCTTTATATGCCTCACTGTTTGGTGAAGAAAAGCAAAGATCGAGTTGCAACCTATAAAATAGTTCGTTTTCCTTTGCAAAAAGAAAGAATGTCTTTGTTATCTTGAAAAGGCTGTTTGGCAAATCTCGTTTATAATCTGCAGCAATTTTTAATGAAGCTTTTAGTTTGTTAAAGTTTTCTTCAAGCAAAGCATCAAGCAATCCCCTTTTGCTGCCAAAGTAATGGTAAAGCGTTGGCTTTGTAACATTAGACTCATTCACAATTTCCTGGATACCAACTGATGGGTAACCTCTGTCTGCAAAAAGCCTAAGCGCCGTGTTTAATATGTTTGTTCTGTTATCCAATATCTGATCTTTTGTTGGTTCAAATATACCGCTCGGTATAGCAGAAGTCAATATCTCAGGAATTTTTTTTTGAGATAACTGAAAAATGATCTTTTATCCTTAAGTCATTCTACAAATGCCTTCCTGAAATAGCAAGTACATGCGAAAGACATTTTAATTATTTAAGAAATTTCTACATCCAATTTTCAAACAACTGGAATATTCAATGTCTAAGATCGCAGTAATTGAAAATCGGAAAATTTTAGTTATTACTTTCCTGCAAAAACGTATTTATAAGAAAGTGATAAGACCACAGATGGTATCTTGACATCAGAATTAAATT
>CAZIDB010000296.1:0-2780 GCA_964537965.1 uncultured Melioribacter sp.
TCCTTCGTCCCTTTCTTTCCGGTCATTCTTAATGCAACCTCATGTTGTACCATTAAAACCGCATCGGTTACGCTCTCAAGATTATGAAATAGTTTGAAAAGAATGGGAGAGGTTAGGTTATAAGGAATGTTGCCAACTATTCTTAATTTACTGCCGACTTCTTTAGAAATATCAGCAAGATTTAATTCAAGAAAATCCTCATTAAGAATTTTTATTTTACTTAATTCGCTGCTAAGATTTTCAACTACACGCTTGTCAATTTCTACGGCAATAATATTCTTTGTCCTTTCGTTAAGAAAGCGGGTTAATGCTCCCTGACCAGGACCAATTTCAACTATCCATTCATTTTCTGCCGGATTAATCTCATTTGTAATTTTACCAAGAATATTCTTGTCAACAAGGTAATTCTGCCCGAACCTTTTGAGCGGTTTGATATCTTTATTCAGTTTTTTATTTGTCAATGATTTTAATCCCGGATTTTGTCTTTTCCCTTTTGCTTAAATTTTTATTCTTATTTATATTCTGAAGGAAATATAACTATTAATCTACAAATTAAAGGGCTCGCATATGAAAAAAATATTTTACTTCTTTTTATTTTTAGTGCTGGTTGGTTCCTATAGCAAATTACAAGCACAATCCTGCGACATTCTTTATTTTTGTGTAAGCTATGACGGTAAAGAAGTTGATTGTAGTGATCGATTCTATGCCGGAAAACTTACTGTAATGGCTCGTCTTGCCAAAGAAATTTACTATACTAAAGTCACAGTTCAGTTGGATAAATATAATCCCCGTGAAGGAAAATTTGAGTACTACAAAGAATACCCGTTTGATACTGAATCTGATATGACTTATATATATTTCCCTGACGTAGAATTTAGCGATAAAGGATTTTACAGGGTATTCCTTTTAGACCCAAACAAAAATACTATAACAAGCGCACTAGTTGAAATAATATAATTACCGGAACTTGCTTTTGTTTAATGGCGGTAACGTAAAATATACCGCCATTGATTTAATCCATCCTGTTGTTTTATTTTTGAATTAGAATAAATTAAGGAAAATGTGGTGAGCAAAAATTATTTAATATCAGTTGATTTTGGCGGGACCAAGATTCTATCAGCACTTTTGGATTCGAAACATAAAATTGTTGCAAGGTTAAAAGTAGCTACAGATGCAACAAGGGGAAAGATGTTTATGGTTAAAACGCTTGCCGGCGCAATTCAGAAATTATTAGAAGAATCCAAACTTAAAGAAACAGACATAAAAGCAATTTGCATTGGTATTCCGGGCTCTGTCAATCCTTATACCGGTGAAATTGGTACTGCTCCTAATCTTGGAATAACAAATTTTAATTTCAGGGAAGCTATTGCAAAATATTTTTCTATTCCTGTTTTAATTGAAAATGACGTTAATCTTGGTGCACTTGGCGTAGTGAACTTTGAGTTGAAAGGGCAGGGGAAGAACTCAATGTTTGTTTTTGTTGGTACAGGTATAGGCGGCGCATTATTTTTCGATGGAAAGATTTACAGAGGTACAAATAATTTTGCCGGTGAAATTGGTCACATGATTGTACAACCAAATGGCCCTTTGTGCGGATGCGGAAAAAAAGGCTGCTTTGAAGCTTTGGCAGGCAGGCTTGCTATAGTAAGAGAAATTAAAAAGGAACTAAAGAAAAAACCGAAGGGTGTGCTTAAACAATATGCAACCGGGAAAAAGCCGATTAAAAGCAAGGCACTTGCATTGGCTGTAAAGAAAAAGGATCCGATTACATTAAAACATATTGATAATGCCTGTCATACAATCGGTCAGGCTTTGGCTAATGTTACCACACTTCTGAATCTTGATTTAATTGTATTGGGTGGAGGAGTTATTGAAGCTGTTGGTAAATATATGCTGCCCAAAATTAAATCCTCTTTTAAAGAATTTGTTATGAAAGATTCCGGTAAGGATGTAAAAATTATTAATACCGCATTAGGGGATGACGCAGCAATTTACGGTGGTATTGCATTAGCAGATGAATTTAAAGATATGCTTTAAAAATAATCTGTGGAAAAATTTAAGCTGAATTTTCGGGCTGACTGGTTAATCAGTTAAAGCTTTATTTCTTCGCTTTCAAATGATTTATTAATTGCTTCAAGCTTTTCGGTAAGGTCTGTCCATATATTAAAAACTTTATCAAGTTCATTTTTGGATTTAACATAATCCGAGTTCTTTTCTTTTGCCAACACCGGATTAGAATAAACTGTTTCTTCGCCAAGTTCTTTTTCCAAAACAGAAATTCTTGATTCAAGTTCGGCTATTTGTTTTTCATAAGTTGCAATTTCTTTAATTAAGTCTTTCGTTGCGTTGTACTTTTGCTGTCTTATAAAAGCTTCATTCCTTTTCTGCTCCTTACGTGTTTGCTGGTAATTCGGCTGGGTTAATTCGGATTCATAAGTTTTTTGTTTTTCTATATTCTCTTTTCGTTTATCAAGATAGTATTCAATTCCACCTGAATAAAACTGTACGCTCTTTTCACGTATTTCAAATACCTTGTTTACAATTGGTTTAAGAAAATCAACATCGTGCGAAACAAGAACAAGCGTTCCTTTAAAATCAACAAGGGCTTTTTGTAAAACAAGTTTAGATGAATAGTCAAGGTGGTTTGTCGGTTCATCAAGAACAATTAGGTTAGCTTTTGTTAAAAGAATTTTAGCAAGAGCCACACGGCTTTTTTCGCCACCGGAAAGCACCTGGATTTTTTTAAATACATCATCACCGGAAAAAAGGAAAGAACCAAG
>CAZIDB010000296.1:2880-4986 GCA_964537965.1 uncultured Melioribacter sp.
AATGCAACTTTATCATTTCTATCTAATTGAAAATTCAAACCATCAAATACAACATTGTTACCGTAGGCTTTCTTAATATTCTTCAACTCAATAGGTATTACTCCGCTTGACGGCGGTTCAGGGAATTTAAGATTTATTTCTTCTTCATAATCCGGCAGTTCAATCAGATCAATCTTTTCAAGTTGCTTTACCCTGCTTTGAACCTGGCGTGCTTTTGTGCTTTTATACCTGAACCGCTCAATAAATTTTTCTGTCTCCTTAATTTTTTTCTGTTGCAGAAAATACTGGTTCTCAAGTTGCATATCTCTTTCTTCCTTGTATTTAAGGAAGGCTTCATAATTACCATTAAAGAAAAATACTTTATGCAGGTAAAGTTCAATTGTCTTTTCTGTAACCCTGTTTACAAAACGCCTGTCGTGGGAAATTATAACTAAGGCACCTTCAAAATTCCGGAGGTACTCGGTCAGCCATTCCAAAGAATCTATATCAAGGTGATTTGTAGGCTCATCCAGCAGAAGTAAATTATGGTTTGCAAGAAGTAATTTTGCAAGCGCAATTCTCATTTGCCAGCCGCCTGAGAATTCTTCTGTAAGCTTAAGGAACTCAGCTTCCTTAAAACCAAGTCCGTTCAATACTTTTTCAATCTCGGCATCAATACCATAATAACCAATATCCTCCTGCCGGTGATGGATTGCTCCTAACTGATAAATCAACTCATCTCTTTCGTCATCCGTAATCTCGGTTGCTAATAGTTCTGTAATTTCTTTTTCACGGATTGCTAATTCATTTATTGTAACAAGTGAAGATTTAACTTCATCAAAAAGAGGCTTGCCGGAATGAGAAATAATTTCCTGTGGTAGGTACCCGATTGAAATAGATTTTTGCTTTAATATTTTTCCCGTTTCAGCTTGCTGAATTCCATAAATAATTTTAAGCAGAGTAGTTTTACCTGCACCATTAGCGCCAACAAGAGAAAGCCTGTCTTTTGAATTAATTCTTAGATTAATATCCCTGAAAAGATAATCACCTGAGAACTGCACCGAAACATTTTGAAGATCAATCATATCTTTATTCTAATTACATAAGTCTTATGATAAAATTATTTTTTTAGTACGGCAACCTTAGTTGTTCCAACGCTATTGCCTTCTGCGTCATAAGCTACAACTATATAAACTCCGCTGTTTACAAGATTTCCATTTAAATCTTTTCCATCCCAGAATGCAATTTTACCTCCGGGTGAAGTTATTGTTGTTATAACCTTGCCTGTGATTGACAAAATTTTTATTTCCGAATCTCTTATCAATCCATCAATTGTAACATTCACTGAATTACCTTTGTCAAGATAAACAGGATTAGGAAATACAGATAAGTTTGAAAAATCTGTTGCAGGAGCTAATGAAGATGTAGTAAGTGAAGCTAATCCATAGTCGGTTCCGAAATAAATAATTCCCTGGTTATCGTCTATTGCAATGCTTCTAATCTGGTCAGAAGGAAGAGGGCTATCTGCACTTGTGTAGCTGGCTAAAAGCTTAGTACCGTCCGATGAAAGAAGGTACACGCCTTGTGTTGTACCAACCCATTTTTGATTTAATGCATCTACAGCAATGGCAGTTACAACCTGAGAACGTAAAGGGTAAATTGTTGTAACAGATCTTGGGGATTTTGTATTAACAATTGAATTTAACCCTGCGCTTGTGCCAACCCAGATTTCACCTCTGCGGTCTATTACCATTGTATTAACAGTGCTTGAGCTTAATCCATTTGATTCGGTAACTTGTCCCCAGCCATTTTTATCAGAAGATGTAACTGATTTTGATTCGTTGAAATAGTACAACCTGTTACCGGTAGAACTTCCTTCATCGCTTACAAGCAACCATTTAGTGTCATATTCATCAACTGCAAGATCATAACCTTGCAAAACTTTATCTGAAAGAACATCGTTATAAAATGCCCAGGTACTATCTGTCTTTAACACAGCGAGCGGAACTTTATTTGCCGAATCGTACGTAAGAATCCAGAGGTTTCCTTTTGAATCAGTAGCCAATCCCTGTATGACAAGATAATTGATGTTTTTGCTTATTCCATCAAGGTCAGTATTATATGTAT
>CAZIDB010000297.1:0-4985 GCA_964537965.1 uncultured Melioribacter sp.
TTTTGAATATAACGGGTTACTTGTTACTAAATAAAGCATTTGCCACCTCAGTTTTTTTAGTTTGTTGTATAGATAAGGTACACTCCGCCAAGTATTACGAGTATACCACTGATTCTTTTAATCCGTAAAATTACTTTTGATTCTTTCGACCATTTTTAGTATTTATAAACTTTGCCGGTTAATGTTCAGGCGCCAACAATTACAGAGTAATGTTCTGATGCAAATCTTTAGAAATTTTTATGGATTCCCAACTGCTTTGCAAGGCAGGCTTTCTTGGGAATGACAGATGATATACAAATAATTTTTAATTGGTCTATAATAATGATTTCCGTTTAAAATAATTTTATGCTTTCGTAATTTAATTGCGGCACACTTGCAATAGGAATAAGTTTTCAGCTTAAATAACCAAAGGCTAATCCACCTTCGGCGGACATTTACCATCAATCAGCCTCCATCATCCATTTCCCACCAACCATATTCCATTATTAGTTTTCCTTCAGCCACTGAAGTATCAGTTCATCTTTAGGAATAACACCGCTGCTCATAACGCGTTCGTTAATAACCAAGGCGGGAGTCATCATAATTTTATACTTCATAATTTCCTGGATGACTGTTACTTTCTGGAATGTTGCTTCAATATTATTTTGAAAAGCGATCTCTTTTACTTTTTCTTCAAGCTTGTTGCATTTGACACAACCCATGCCGAGTATTTTGATAATCATTTTTTCCTCTATAGTAATATATTTTTAATAAACCAGGTTAAATAGAAATCCGACAATTATAATTCCTGTTGACACAATTCCAACAAAGGCAAAAATCAATTTTAGTTTAAGAACTTTTCTTAGAATTATTGCTTCAGGGAGTGATAAACCGATAACACTCATCATAAACGCAAGCACGGTTCCAAGCGAAGCGCCTTTCTCAAGAAGTGCCTGAACGATTGGGATAATTCCCGCAGCATTAGAATACATTGGTACGCCAAGCAATACTGCGGCGGGAACAGACCACCATACAGATTTACCCATAAACGACGCCATAAAATTTTCCGGTACATAACCGTGAATACCGGCGCCAACCGCAATTCCAAGAACGATATAAATCCAGACTTTGCTAACTATCTCTTTCACCGCATCAATACCCGCTTCAACTCTGTTTACGAAAGGAATTTTTTCATCCGGCAAATCGTCAATACCAGCTTTCATCTCATAAACCCATGGCTCAACGTGCTTTTCAAGTTTTAACCTACCGATTACATAACCGGCAATCATTGCAATTATTAATCCTGTTGAAGCATAGAGCAGTGCGGTTTGCCATCCGAATAATCCGAATAGCAGAACAAGAGCAACTTCATTTATCATTGGCGCTGCAATTAAAAATGAAAATGTTACACCAAGCGGAACTCCGCTTTCTACAAATCCAAGAAATAATGGAATTGCAGAACACGAACAAAAAGGAGTAACAACACCAAGCAGGCTCGCCATTACATTTCCGGCAAATAATTTTTTACCACCTAAAATTTTTCTTGTTCTTTCAGGTGAGAAATAAGACCTTACAATTCCAACTACAAAAACAATTATAGTAAGAAGAAGCAAAACCTTTGGCACTTCGAATATGAAAAACCAGATTGCATCCGTTAAGTGTGTTCCCTTTGTAAAATTCGCAATATCATACACAATAAAGTTTGTGATACTTTCAAGATTGAGATAAAGAAGCAGCCACACTGGTAAAAGCAGAATTGGAATTACAATTCCATCCAATCTTTTAACCAAAGGAAGGATATTTATAAAATTCTTATTTGGTGTTTTTATTAGGTCGGGTTTTGGATTTTCTTCTTTCATATTATTACCGGATTAAGAACGCTATCTGATTTCATTTTTCAATTAAGCAAATATCAAATGCTTATTACTTTATCAGAATCCCTGATTATTTCATAAAGGTCTTTCATTGTAGAAAGGGGACATAATTCAGAACCTTCGGAGTTCCTGATTTTAAGGCATGTTCCGCAGGCTAAAATTTTACCGCCGTTATCAACAAACAACTGCATTTGCTCTGGTACGTTGAATCTGCTGTCTGAAAATTTTTCACATTCAACTCCTTTTGCAAGTAAAAACGCTTTTACTTCATCGCCTTCTTTAAGTGAAAATACTCCAAGACGGAAGGCATTCCATATTGTTTCTGCATCAGTTGAATAAATTATAATTCCTAATTTCATAAAGTTCCTCCTTTACTTTTCGGCTAATATGCCGTAATGATATGGCGGTAAATTCACATTGTATTTTAAAATTGAAAAACCGCTTTTGATCAATAAATTCTTTAACTCTTCCGGTTTGGGCCTAATAGACATGCTTGGACCTCTTGGGGTATCTGCATCATAGTTCCAGTGAATAACTCCAACCTTTCCGTTCTTTCTAAGTATTCTGTATGTTTCGTTCAGAATATCATCAGCCTTTTCTGCGTGAAGAATATTAAACAGCATTACATAATCTGCTTCTTCGTTTTGCAAGCCTGTACCTTCTGTTATAAAATCCTTAGCAAAAAGAAAAACATTTTGAATGTCACCTGTTGTCAATCTTGATTTAAGCATATTGGTTAAACCCTCTTCAATGTCGTAAGCGTAGACGTTTCCATTAATCTTTCTGCTTGCCGGAAGTGTAAAGGTACCGTAACCGAAACCTAAATCCACCAATTTTTTAATATGGTAATTAATCTCCAGATCAAACAATATCCTTTCAACATCAAAGAATTGATTCCACATTTGCTCATCCGGCATACCGCTTTCTCTTGCTTTCATTTACATTCTCACTTCCCGGTTAAAATTTCTTTAGTGTTTTGTGGGGGAAAATATTTCTTCTGAAATGAAAGTGCCACATTAACAAGACTTATCAGAACGGGCACTTCTACAAGCGGACCGATTACAGCAGCAAAAGCTTCTCCGCTGTTAATTCCGAATACTGCGATTGCAACAGCTATAGCAAGTTCAAAATTATTGCTTGCGGCAGTGAATGAAAGAGTTGCTGTCTTGGAATAATCTGCGCCAACTTTTCTTCCAAGGTAAAATGAAACAAGAAACATTATTATAAAATAGATTACCAATGGAAAAGCAATTCTTAAAACATCAAGAGGAATCTTTACAATGTACTCTCCTTTAAGAGAGAACATTACGAAGATTGTAAACAGTAAAGCAATCAAAGTTACCGGGCTTATCTTTGGAATAAATTTACTTTGGTACCATTCTTTGTTCTTCAGTTTAATTAATGTGAAGCGGGTTATTATTCCTGCAAGGAACGGAATACCAAGATAAACGAAAACGCTTTCGGCAATTTGTCCGATTGTAATATCAACTTTAAAGGATTGAAGCCCCAGCCAGTTTGGTAATACTGTTATAAACACGTAAGCATATACTGAAAAGAAAAGAACCTGGAATATTGAATTGAATGCAACAAGTCCGGCTGCATATTCTGTATCGCCTCTGGCAAGTTCATTCCATACAATAACCATTGCAATGCAGCGAGCAAGCCCGATCATAATTAAGCCTGCCATATATTCAGGAAAATCCTGCAGGAAAATTATTGCGAGTACAAACATTAACACAGGTCCTATAACCCAGTTCTGAACAAGCGAAAGCGTAAGCACCTTTATGTTTTTGAAAACATCGCCAAGCTCTTCATATTTTACTTTTGCGAGCGGGGGATACATCATCAGGATTAACCCGATTGCAATTGGAATATTTGTAGTACCACTCTGAAATGAATTCCAAAAGTTTACTATTCCGGGGAAGAGATAACCGGAAAATACTCCGATTAACATAGCAAGAAATATCCAGAGAGTAAGATACCGGTCCAAGAATAAAAGTCTTTTTGTTGAGTGTTGCATATTTTCTCGAAACAATAGAACACTGATTATTATGATCTTTATGATTTGTTAAGATCATAAAAAATCATAATAATCCTAACGATCCGTGTTCTATTTCTTCCTTATATAATTTATAAAAGTCTGTTTTTATTTCGTCTCTTGCTTTTCTGTAGACTGATAGAATTTCTTCTTCAGTCCCTGTTGCATCTGCTGGGTCATCAAATCCTATATGAATTTGTTTTTTAACATTGCCATGGAAAACAGGGCAGGCTTCTTTTGCATTATCGCAAACGGTAATAACGTAATCAAATGAGTAATTGAGAAATGTACTAACATCCTTTGGATAACCTTTGCTTATATCAATTCCCAATTCATTCATAACTTTAATTGCATGTGTGCTAACTCTGCTTGCGGGAAAAGTGCCGGCTGAAAAAACTTCTAATTCAGTATCAAATGATTTTAAGAAACCTTCAGCCATCTGGCTGCGGCAGCTATTGCCTGTACAAAGTATCAGAATTCGTTTCTTCATAAATAACGTTTCGCCTTTCATCGAAATATAGAATAAAAAATTTATTTACTGCAAAGAGTATTTCTATCTACTGATTTACAGCAATCGGAATCGGCTTTAACAACTGCTTCACCTTCAAGCCAGAAAGGAATCTGCGAAAGACAATTTGCTACTATCTGATTAGAAGGATGTGGGTTTAATTTATAATTAACCCATTTACCATCCTTTTCCTCAATAATAAAGCCTAATTCCTTTAACATACTTAAGTGACTGGAAACGGTTGAAGTGGCAAGTTTAAGTATTGCCGTAACTTCACAGACGCACAAAGTTTTTCCCTGAAGCATCTTAAGAATGCGCAGGCGGTTTGCATCAGACAGCGCTTTGAATATTTTTATTTTTTCCTGTAACATAAACTCATTTCGTTACTCATCGAAATATAAACGCTTTGTTATAACTTGTCAAGCCTTTCGATAAAAGTATTTAAAAATTTATTCCGGGTACAAGCTGGAAGGAAATCTCCTGAAATTGTTGAAGAGAGTTTAATTAAAAATGTAAGGGGTGATAGTCTTGAAATAAATCATTTTGTTTATTTGAAATGTGTATTGCTTATAAAGATTATAATTGC
>CAZIDB010000298.1:0-4906 GCA_964537965.1 uncultured Melioribacter sp.
GTAGCTACAATTATTAATACTTTAAAGAATGAACCAAACGAATCTATTGAAACGAGGCCGTAATTTTCAGTGCTGCCAATCATTTTACTAAAAGCAAAACCGTTAAAATCAATCTGTATCAACACAAAATAAAGTGAAACAAGAGTACCTGCCAAAGCAACAAATGGAATTGCTTTTTTATTTTTTGCCCAGATCAAATCAACTAATAAAATAATTACCAGGAATGTGGCGATGGCTATTTCCGGTAAAATTATTGAAACGCTGTTATATATTTTCGTAAAGTCCATAATTTTTATTTACTGCTTCAAATTATTCTAAAAATATTCCTTTCGTTAATTCTAAAAGCCACTTAATGACATAAGCGAAACGGGTGATTTAGCAACAAAATCAACTAAGGTATTAACCGAGGTATTCATAATATTCAGCATAGCAGAAGGATAAATACCAAGGAACAATATTATTATTGTTAAAGGAATGAACATAGCATATTCCCTTAAATCTATATCCTTAAGGTCAGCCCATTTTTCATTCAGCTTGCCAAGATAAACTCTCTGGAGTGTCCACAGCATATAGCATGCGCCCAGTAAAATTCCTAATGTTGAAATTATAGTAAGAACGCGGATACTTTCTGTACTGAACGCACCAAGGAAAACAAATGCTTCGGAGATGAATCCGCTTAAACTTGGTAAACCTATTGCGGCAAAGAATGCAACAGTTACAAATCCTGAGTACACCGGCATCTTTAATGCTAATCCGCCGAAGTCATCTAATCCTCTTGTATGTGCTCTATCATAAATAACACCAACAATTAAGAAGAGCATTGCAGTAATTGTTCCGTGGTTAAACATCTGGAAGATTGCTCCGGTCATTCCTGTTGAAGTTAGAGAAGCCATTCCAAGTAAAACGTAACCCATATGTGAAATTGACGAGTATGCAATCAACTTCTTGAAATCTTTTTGAGCCATTGCAACAAGGGCGCCGTAAATAATATTTATCATTCCGAATAATGCAATCCACCACATCAGTTGTTTTGTAATTTCAGGGAATACAGGGTAACTGATTCTTATAATTCCGTAAGTACCCATTTTTAAAAGTACACCGGCAAGAATAACACTTATTGGGGTTGGCGCTTCTACATGAGCATCCGGTAACCAGGTGTGAAACGGGAACATTGGGATTTTAATTGCAAACCCGACAAACAATGCGAGGTACGCTATAAATCTTAGGTTACCCGGATTTAACGGAGAAAGAATTCCGGTTGGAGTGAAATTCTTAGGATCCATCATTGATAACAAGTTGAACGTAAATACTTTTGTACCGTCAGCTAAAACTTCTGTTGTGCTAAAATACAAACCGATCATTACAAGAAGCATAAACACACTGCCAAACAATGTATAAATAAAAAACTTTATAGCAGCATATTCTTTTCTTGGGCCGCCCCAGATTCCTATTAAGAAATACATAGGAAGAAGCATTAATTCCCAGAAGATATAGAACAGGAAGAAATCCAGAGAAACAAACACACCCATCATTCCGGCATCAAGAAGAAGGAACATGGCAAAGTAGCCTTTAACAGCTTTGTCGATTGTCCACGATGACATACATGCAATAAATGAGATTAAAGCCGTAAGCAAAACCATTGGTGCGCTTATACCATCTATACCGAGGAAGTAATCAACTTTAACGGTACCAATCCATGATATGCCTGAGATTTCTATCCATCTGAATTTTTCAACAAACTGAAATGAATTCTGCTCAAATACACCTGCAAGGTTGTAATTGTAACCATTTAAAATTAGTGCGGCAATAACCAACTGTAATGCAGTTATTGCAAGCGAAAACCATTTAATAAACTTTTCCTGCTTTCCCGGAATAAACAAGATAATCAGCATACCAAGAATTGGCAGGAAGGTTACAAACGATAAATAAGGAAAAAATCCCATAATTATTTATGCCTCTAAATTTTAAAAACTTTATTTAGTATTTATCACTTAAGGTGATATAACTTTATATTAAAAACCATCAGCCTTGTTTGGTTAGAATGGTTTAAAAATGAACATCAAAATGATTATTGCAAAAACAATATAAACAACATAAGTCTGTACTCTTCCAGTCTGAATCTTCCTGAAAGCAATTCCGATGAAGCCATTCAGGTAAGCTACAAAATTTACAAAGCCGTCAATTACGTAAGTATCAAACACACCGCTTATCTTTGAAATCCATCTTGTTAAGAAAGCAGAACCGTTAACAATTCCATCAACAATCGTGTTATCAAACCAGGCTAAAAATTTACTGAACAACAGTGTGCCGCCGATAAATGTATATTGATATAATTCATCTATATACCATTTATTAAGCGAAAAATTATAAAGCGGTTTCAGCTTACCGGCAAGTTTATCAGGATCGACTTTCTTCCATTGGTACATAATAAAAGCGAACAGGATACCTAACCCTGCAAGAATGAGAGATAAAGTCATCGCTGTGTAATGAACAGAATGCATTGTATGCGTATAAGTTTCAGAGTGAACTATATTTTCCTGAACAGAATTTTCTGCACTATGAGTTAAAGCTGCCGGTTCGGTTCTCATAAAATCGAATCTTTGTTCCTGCGGAACTACAGTAGCAGGCGTATGAATCCATTTATCAAGGAACCAGCCTTTTGCAGGATCAATTGGATTTATTGAATACCAGAAGAACACTGATAAGCCGGCGAGAATAACTAAAGGCAATGTCATTACCCAAGGTGATTCGTGTGCATGTTCATACTTGTGATGATCTCTTGGTTCACCATGGAAAGTTAAAATTACCAACCGGAACATATAAAATGCAGTCATCATAGCTACAAGAAAAGCAACAGCAGGAATCATCCAATGACCGGTAAGATTAGCGAATGCAAGTGTACCTGCTAAAATTCCATCCTTGCTTAAGAAACCAGATGTAAAAGGTACACCGGAAATTGCAAGAGTAGAAATTAAAAATGTGTAATAGGTAAGCGGCATCTTTTTTCTTAATCCGCCCAGGTTTCTGATGTCCTGTTCATGATGCATAGAATGAATTACTGAACCTGATCCCAGGAACAAACAAGCTTTGAACCATGCGTGTGTAACAAGGTGGAAGAAAGCATAAGAGTATGCTCCTACGCCAAGGGCCATTACCATATATCCAAGCTGACTTACAGTTGAGTAAGCTAAAACTTTTTTAATATCATTTTGAGTTAATGCGATTGTGGCAGCAACGAAAGAAGTTATCATACCGATAATAGCAATTGTAAGCATTGCATCGGCAGTTAATAGAACAAATATTCTTGCTGTAAGATAAACACCTGCGGCTACCATTGTAGCAGCATGAATTAATGCACTTACAGGTGTAGGACCTTCCATTGCATCGGGTAACCAAACGTGAAGAGGGAACTGGGCGGATTTTCCAACAGCACCCATAAATAATAAAATACCGGCAGCAGTTAATGCAGCCTGACTGTTAAACGGAAGATTACCTGCAGAAATCTGATTGAAAATTGTATCAAGAGTAAAAGTTCTGAAGTGAGTAAATAAAATCATTATTCCTATGAAGAATCCTGTATCTCCTATGCGATTAACAAGAAATGCTTTCTTTCCCGCATCTGAAGCGGATTTTTTTTCAAACCAATGACCGATTAAAAGATATGAAGATAATCCAACCAATTCCCAAAAGATGTACATCATTAACAGGTTATGAGTTAAAACAATACCAAGCATAGAAAAAGTGAAAAAACCAAGGTAGGCAAAATATCTTCTGTATCTTACGTCGCCTTCCATATATGCTATTGAAAATAAATGAACGAGGAAGCTTATAAGGTTAACTACAATTAGCATTATTGCTGCAAGGTTGTCGATCTTAATTCCCAGAACAATATCAATACTCCCAACTACAGGAACATTCCATAAGTAAATCCAGCTACTTTCAGTAACAAGATCAGTATTAACATAATATGCCAGTTTTCCAAAGCAGACAAAAACAGATAATGCAAGTGTAACAAACATTATAAAGGTTTCCACAAGATGGGCTTTAGGAAGTATCTTACCTCCAAGAATTAATAATACAAAACCCAGCAGGGGAAGTATAAGAATTGCGATTGATGTATAAAGTAGAGTTATTTCATTCATATGCTATTCTTTAAGATTATCTATCTCATCAATATTTACATGAGAGAAAGTTTTATAAATATTTAATACGATTGCCAGTGCTATAGCTGCTTCTGCAGCAGCAAGAATTATAACGAAGAGAGCAATTATTTGTCCGCTGATACCAAAATTTCCAAACCGTGCAAACGCAACAAAATTTATATTTGCAGCATTAAGTATCAGTTCAATTCCCATTAAAACCATAACTGCATTTTTTCTTGTTACAATTCCAAATATTCCAAGCGAGAAAAGAATTGCGCTGACAAAAAGAAAATGATTTAAACCAACCTGACCCAAAATAAACTCCTTAAAAAATTAATTTTGTTCCCGTCTTGCAATTGAAGCTGCACCAATCAATGCAACAAGCAGCAGTATACCGAGTAACTCAAAAATCAAAACATAATCTGTTATTAGATATTTACCGAGTTCATATGCTGTTGTATTTAAAGGAAGTTCAGTATTTGTAGATTTCCATGCTGTGTTTAAAAGAATATTAGCTAAAATTCCTGCCAATAATCCTACACCAATAACTGCAGGTACAATCTGTATTGTCCCTGTCTTTATCTGGACATTAGTGATTTTACTTGTAAGCATAATACCAAATAAAACCAGGATAAGAATTCCACCTACATATACAATAATCTGAACAACAGCTATAAAATCTGCGGCGAGTAAGACATATAATCCGGCAACTCCAAACAGAGTTAATAAAAGGTAAAAACCTGAGTAGACTATATTTCTTGTTG
>CAZIDB010000299.1:0-4900 GCA_964537965.1 uncultured Melioribacter sp.
AACTGAGAATTTTCCATCGATATCCGTCGTAGCACCGAGTTTTGTATTTAACAGAATAACTGTTGCCCCTGCAAGAGGTTCCTTTATTGAAAGATTATAAACATTCCCTTTTAATGATCCTTTTGGTTCCTGACCAAATACAACTGAGATGAGAAGTATTACTAATATAAAAGATAAGATTACTGTTAAAACATATTTCACTTTGTCAGACATTTTGCACCTAGTTTTATTTTTGAATTACAGCCTACCCCTTTGCCGAAGGCATCCCTTTGGGAAATCCCCTTTTTACCTGCCGACAGGCAAACCAAAGGAAGGGGAAAAAGCTATGGATAGTTTTTATGTGCAAAAATATTCTTGTCGTTTAGGCAAATCGACTTTTCGTATAAAATCAAACAGATATACCGGTTCGGATCTATAGGATTGGACGAAATCCTACATTAAACCTTTCATTCTGAATTCAAAATTCATAATTCAGAATTAAATCCCCCTTAGCCTCCGCCTAAGCCTTAGCCTTATGCAAACTTAGAGTTTAGAACGAAGAGTGTAGAATGGAAGATGCAAAAATGAAAAATTTACAATGTCTAAGATTAAATTGAAGCTTTGATTTAACATCGAATATCGAACCAACCTACGGCTGGCAGGCAAGGAATAATGAATTAATACTTTTGTAAAACAATTTCAATATTCAATTACCAATAACCAATTTTCAATTTCCAATTACAATGCGGTTGTTGAGTAGAACAGCTTTAGCCGGACGTATCATAACAATCTTGAATAATAAGGAATGGAGAATCCTGAACGGCAGTTCTTTTTAGCCTAATGCCAACTTAGAGTGTAGAATGTAGTGTGTAGAATTTTAAATAGTAGTTCTTCTTCGCCTCAGTCTTTTTCATTACCATCGAATGACGCGAGCGAAGCGAGCAAATGACAATTGAATTATCATCGCATTTCTTAGCCACAGCTTTGCTTCAGACTACTTCTTGTCAGCATACTTTCTGAATTCCGAAGGTGTCTGATCTGTAAATTTCTTAAACGCGGTATTAAAAGATGACTTTGAATTAAACCCGCATTCCTCTGCAATTGCAAGAATAGTTAAATTCTGAAAGTCAGGAGAAACGAGTCTCTGTTTCGCTTCCTTGATCCGGTAACCATTTACAAAATCAAAAAAGTTTAGGTTTAATCTTTCATTTATAATCTGTGAAAGATGATGTGTTGAGATATCAAGCAAGGCAGCAAGTTTCTGAAGCGTGAGATCATTTTTTAAGAAAGGTTTTTCTTTACCCATTACTTCCAAAAGAAGCTGAAGATGTTCTTCTCCTTTTTCATCAGTTAATGTAGACTTTTCATATTTCTTTACTACGGTTGCTTCTTCAGCAGGCAGAACAATTTCAGGCTGACGCAATCCAAGATAGCCAAAAACAAAAATGAATATTGTTATTACAACCGGCAATGTAACATGATAAATTGCCCTTAGATCTACGCCAAAATAAATCATTACAAGATGAACGACAATAAAAACGAACATACAGATTATGGCATTAAGACAAATATTTAACCAGTTTAAATTCATCTTCTCAATTGAGGATGTTTCATTTTTCAATCGCGTAACATGATCCCTGATTAATTTTTTTGTTATCAGGATATAAGTTGATGTTTGCAGAACCTGGAAGATACTTATGAACAAATCAAGGTTGCTTTTCATTATTTCCGGGTTTGCAAGATATTTCAATTTGTATTCGGTATCCTTAAGATAAAAAGGAATATTCAGGATAAGTACAATTATAAAAGGAGTTAAATGAATAAGATGTATCAAAGAAAATTTAAAGTTTCTTTCTGTTTGAGTCTTAGTATAAAAATAAAATAAAGGTCCGAACAGCAGTGTTGTCGGAAAAGTTATCTTTTGCAGATGAGGAAATTTAAGGAACAGGTTTGAAGTATAGAAAAAATAGTAACCCATACTAACGGACAACATAAAAAACATGAATCCAAGAATAGCATTTGCTCTTTTATTGCCGCTTCTTTTGGTAATAAGAGAAAAACCAACGAAGAATCCCTGCACAATTCCGAGTAATATTATAACAGCAATTAAACTCATCATATCCCAAAAAATTACGCGGTAAATTTACCCAGAAATTTTCGAATAAGGAATTAAGAGAGATATTATTGTGCAGTTTAAGGTGTAACTTAGCAATTATTTAAAGGAAACACTAACTTCAATATGTATAATTTGTATTCTGTTTATGAGCAATTTATTTTTTATTTGCGAATAATCAGTCAGATGATATTACTGAAATTCACCAACCGGTTAAGTCGTTATTTTTTCATCAGCTACCAATCCATACACACTTAAAAAACCTTGTATAACAGATACCAGTAATATTAGTACCAATAGAATTTCCGAAACAGGCAGTGTAAATTCTTTATGACCTTTCAGTATAAAAATTCCGTGAAGAATGAAAGCAAACATCCCGCATAATGACTGAAGCAGAGAAAACCATAAACCGCTCCGCTTACGCAGCACCACGTATCTGAAACCTACAAGACCAATAACAATCAGGATAATATTCATTACAAGAAATAACTGGATACCACCAGGAATACCAAACAGATTCCATTCGTTCCAATATGCAGAATCTACTTCATGCGAAAAGAGCAAGGAAGTATTAACAAAATAGATGAATTCAAGTTTTCCGGCATGCTTCATAACGATTCCTCTCAGGAGTTAAATTTCAATAACGACGTTGTTTTTAAGCCGCCAAACACAACAATGCAGCTTTTCTCGATGGAACTCCTTAGGAGGGAAAACGAACGCCAATAATTTTATAAATTTTTTTATTACAACCGACTTTAAAGAACAACTAACTTAATTCTATCAGTCAAGAACGTATTCTGCCTAAGACATACTAACTGGACAGAAAAGGAATTTAGTAAATGGATTAATAATCAGTATCTCTATGAAATTTATCGTAAAGTAGTTCACTACCAATATATCGCTCTAGATGGTGAGAAGGTTCAGGACAGGGTATCGCGCCAATTTCCAAAAGATGATCTAAAATATTACCTTTGGGCGCATTATAAAAATAATAAAAGAATCCTGCATTATTCTCGTGTTCTTTTACAGAAAAGAATTCATTTTCTAGTTCAGGGTGGTTTCTCAAAAAAGCAAAAATATCCCTACTTATTTTAGCAGAACCATCATTTTCAAATTCTTCTTCTGTCAATGAGACTTTTAACCATGTCATAACTAATTTCCTTCATTTATAATTTTATTATATAGAAAACCAATTGAAAAACTGATGTCATATTTACCAGATTTAAATTTTACAAAAGTTTTATCTTACCTGTTTTTGTTTTTATATATTAAGATTAGATATAAAGATGACGATAATAAAACACACAAGAAAATAGTAGCTAAAAACTCATAAATAATTACTTTTCTATGGAGTGGACACCAATAATGTGGTTCCACTTCTAAAAGTCGAACATTATCAGAAAAAAGGAAATCATATTTTTTAATGGGTAAGTTAACATAATCACCTTTGGATAAAGAGCTACTATCCCATTCATATGGAGGGAACAAAGTGGCGATAAAAAGAATAAGGATAAGAAATTTTATTGATAATTTTTTTTCTTTGTCCAATTTTGTCAAAGTCATAATTACCTCAAAATACTTAGCTATCAAATTTATATTTTCTTAATTCTTTCAGTTCAGCATATATTCTGGTAAGTACTGTTTCCCTTCTCTAAAACCTTAGTCATAAAAGTTAATCGAATTGAATTTCCCACCATTAAATCTTTTGCCCGTAATTTTCGTTTTCAAATTAATCCATTTCCCAGCTACTGTCAATAATTCGAATCAATTTTTTATTTAAGGATTGTCCACCGGAGGCGGATCATACTCGGGCTGAAAAGACTAAAAGGATGAAACCGATGGTTGCATGATTGAATGATTGTATGAATGAATGACAATTGAATTACCATCGAATTACCACTGTATTACCATTGAATTACAATTGGCTTAACACCTTGAACAACTTGAAATTCTCTTTAGAGGAAAAGACTTTTATTTTGATGTTTGCATTAATAATTTACTGCATGATTTTAGTTACGTCTTTATAATTAAATTCCTGCTTTGCAAGTAAAACAGATTTACATATTTTTAACCAAATAGAATTATATCACGAATGAAAATTAATTTGGATAATATTTTTCCTGAACCAATCAGAAATTTATCTCAGGCAGATATCCCGCTTAATGGAGTTACTGCATTTCTTTCACAGGCAGAAAATCATCAGATTGTTTTTATGGAATTTAAAGAGGATGTGGATTTACCCGAGCACTCCCATAATGCTCAATGGGGAGTTGTTCTTGAAGGAAAGATTGATCTAATAATTGACGGGAAGAAAAATACTTTCACCAAAGGAGACAGATATTTTATTCCTGATGGTGTAAAGCATAGCGGAAAGATTTATGCGGGTTATGCTGATATTACTTTCTTTAATGAGAAAGACAGATACAAAATAAAAACTTAATGAGGAGTTGTGTATGGAAATATTATCAAGATGCGGATTCAGGTGCGATCTTTGTCCGGCTTACAATCCCAACATTAAAAACTTTGATGATAAAAAAGAAGTAAGTGAAAAATGGCAGAAGTATTTCGGATTTTATCTTGCACCGGAAAAGGTTGGTTGCGATGGCTGTATTAATAATGAAGCCCCTCTCGACACTGAATGCCAGGTTCGTCCTTGTGTAAATGAAAAGAAACTTGAGAACTGTGCATACTGTGAGGATTTTGGATGTGACAAGCTAAAATCAAGAATGAATGCGTTTGAAGAGGTTATAAGTAAGTTTACAGATATTCCTGAAAGAGATTACAGGATTTTTCTTATGCCGTTCAATA
>CAZIDB010000300.1:0-4871 GCA_964537965.1 uncultured Melioribacter sp.
CTTTAGGTATAACATTTTATGAAATGTTAGCTGGGGTTACTCCGTTTGAAGCAAATAGTGCAGATGAAATTATCAACGGGCATTTGCATTACCAGCCATCTTCATTATTGCATTATGCGCCTGAGCTGACCGAACAAATTGATAAGATAATTTTAACTCTTTTAGCTAAAAAACCAAATGAAAGATTAAAAAATCTGAAGGAATTTTATGAATTGGTAAATTTATTGGGAGATGATAAAAATGCCAACTCTATTAATAAACATTTGGGAGCAAGGAATAATAAAAGATATAAGATCAAAGCCATTATTTATTCTGCTTTAATTCTGATATTTGCCGTAAGTTCGATCTATTACATTATGGACCAGGTACTTGCAAACTGGAAATCGGGAAAAGATTTATTGTTGCTGAATGAAAACGATGATAAAGGAGGAAATATAACAGGGCAGAAAAAATCATCACTGATAATCAAAACATTGAAAAGTCCTGTTTATGAAAACCTGAATTCTATTAATCAGTTTAATAGTAATATTTTTTGTTGCGGTGAATACGGGGTGATAATGAAATCTTCTGATAACGGAAGTAACTGGCTAATCCTGAATACCAATGTAACACAGGATATTTTTGATGTAATATTTATAAATGAAAAGAAGGGATTTGCAATAGGTGATAGCTCAGTCCTCTTACAAACAACAGACGGTGGTTCTAACTGGGAAAAACAAGTTTTTGAAATTGACAATGCATTCCTAAGAATGAAATTCGTAAATCAAAACGAGGGATTTATTGTTGGCAATAAAGGATTAATACTTAAAACAAATGATGGAGGTTTGAACTGGCTAAGAATCAAATCTAATTCATTAAGTACATTCTATGATATCTTTTTCCTTAACAACAAAACCGGTTTTATTGTTGGTAAAAACGGTGACTTGCTTAAAACCACTGATAAAGGAGAAACCTGGATTTATCAAAACCAGTTGACATCAAGCTACCTGAAAAGTATAAATTTTGTAAATAATCGTCTTGGATTTATTGTTGGTGGCGATGGAAATATTTTAAAAACCGAAAATTCAGGAGAAACCTGGTCGAAGTCTGAAGATACTTTTTCAAATGGTTTGTTCGACGTAGCTTTCAAGGATATTCAGCATGGAATTGTTATTGGTTCAAAAGGATTAATTTTGTATACAACCAACAGCGGTAAGAGCTGGAAATTGCATGAACCAAGTTTGAAAAAATCACTTAACAGGATTATTTTGACTAATGATAAATCATGGATGGGTGTTGGGGTCAATGGTACAATAATGAAGCTAAGTTTTAATTAAAGTCTCTTGCGAAATTTATAATGCCTTACTACAGGAACAGATCTTTTATAGTAATTTGCTTGTTTATTGTTCTGATCGATTTTGCACTGCTTCAATTTCCTCTTACAAATATTCTGGGTTTCGAATACTCTTTTATTAACAGTATTGTACTTTGTTTCCTGGTAGGGTTGTTCACAGTCATATCCATTCGTAAAAACCAATTTATATTTGATAAAGAATTGTTATCAGAACTTTTTTGGGCAGTTCTGTCTTTCTTATGTCTGCCGTTTGTAATTTCACTTATCGCTTCATTTTTTATTCTGAATTGTTCACTGCTTGACGGAATTTATTTTTATTTTGTACTTGCAGTTCCATCGGGTCTTGTTGGAATTTCACTCGCGTTAATTTCATTTCTGATCTGGAAAAGATTCAACAAGACAATTTTTATTGTAATGTTTCTGCTGGTTTTATCGATTCCATTTTTTGAATTTTACTTCAATCCGCAGGTTTATTTTTATAACCCGGTTTTTGGATATTATCCGGGGACGATTTATGATGAGACGATTAAAATTGATTGGAAGCTAATTTCCTACAGGTTGATGAATCTGGTTTACTTCGGATCAGTTTGTGCAATCCTGTTAAGAGTATTTCTAAAAACCAAAAGTGTATTTGTCAGTAGGAAGTATTTATTTCTTACAATCTTTTTTTTATCGGCAGTACTGTTTTATTCCAGTTCCGGTTATTTGGGTTACTCTTTAACAACCGGTTTACTGAAAAACAATTTAGGAGGATTGCTTAAGACACAGCATTTTGAAATTTATTTTGATAAGTCATTAAGCAAATCCAAAGTTGAAGTAATTGGATTATCATCCGAATATTTTTATGAAGAAATAAAGACTGAACTTAAGATTAAACATGATATTCTTGTTACCATTTTCGTTTTCAGAGATAATATTCAGAAGAAAAACCTGTTTGGTTCTGCAAATGCAGACGTTTCCAAACTATGGCTGCAGCAAATTTTTGTAGATGCAAATAGTTTTTCATCAACATTAAAACATGAAATTGTTCATGCTGTCTCAAGCGAATTTGGAAAAACGATTTTTAAAATCCCGGGCAATTTAAGTATGGCATTAACAGAAGGTATTGCATCTGCTATTGATTACTGTCCTGGCTATTATTCTAATCATTACCTTGCCTACTTAGCATATAAAAACGGTTACTCAATCCCGGTTGCAAAATTATTTTCCGGTTTTAATTTTTTCAGCCAGGTGTCTTCGTTATCATACATCTATTCTGGTTCATTCTGCAGGTATTTGATAGATACTTACGGAGCAGAAAAATTTAAACGATACTATTCTGAAAATGATTTTGACTTAATTTATGGCAAATCAGTTGAGCAGGTTGAAAAAGACTATTTAATGTTTTTGAAACAGCAGGATTATCAAAACAACAATCATTCGGCAAGATTGTATTTTGCAAGACCACCAATATTTAAAAAAGTATGCGTAAGATTTTTTTCAGAGCAGATAGATGATGGTTGGAGATTATTCAACTTAAAGGATTATAACAATGCAAAGAATAAGTTTAAGAACCTGTTGAATTATTCCGGCTCTTATCCTGCACTGTTTGGTTATGTAAGCAGTTTAAATAAACTTGAAAATTACAAATCAGCTTTCAAAATTCTTAAATCGGAAATAAAAAAATACGATTCAACTTCGTATGAGTATAATTTGAAAAATATACTTGCTGATCAATATGTTCTTATAAACGAATTTGAAAATGCCGAGAAGTTATATTCAGAATTGCTGCTGAAAAGTCCTTCTTATGGTTTTATAATCTCATCTAAAATCAAATTAGGATTATCAGAACAACCTGTTACGCTAAGAGAATATGTTTCAGGTGAAGATTCAACTAAGTTATCAATTTTAAAGAGTATGAATTCTGACAGTATTTTTTATGCTTCCTTGCCCCTATTAGTTGATGAAAAAGATGATGATAGTACTGTTAGTCGAATTACAAGTGCGATAGTTAAAGATATTTCAATGCCTAATTCAACAATACAAGTTCTTGGAATATTAAGCTTAGCAAAAAAATGTTTTCAGGAACAAGATTTTGAAACAGCTAAACTTCTTACAATTAAAGCGATGCAATACAAACAGGATAATAATCTGAATGAAGTTTTATATTCACAATTAAAAAAAGTAAATTGGATGTGTAATTTTGCTGATGATATAAAATCTAAATTCTATTTTAATAAATTAACTGAATGATGGACGAATCAGAATTATATAAGGAAAAGTTTTCAGAATATTTCTCAGCGCATGAATTTTTATTGGCATCTGACATTGCGGCGCAGATGAATATTGAGATTTTTGCTGTCGGTGGATTTGTACGTGACTTTATCCTAAAGAGAGATACAAGCGAAATTGATTTCCTGATTGTTGGTGACGGAATTGAGTTTGCAACAAGATATTCCCAGGCACTGGGCATAAATCAGATTGCAGTGTACAGAAATTTCGGAACTGCTCACTTCAGGTATAATGATATTGATCTTGAATTTGTTGGCGCCCGGAAAGAATCCTATAAGAAAAACAGCAGAAATCCCGTGGTAGAAACAGGAACATTCCAGGATGATATTAACCGCCGCGATTTTACAATTAATACGTTAGCCGTATCATTGAATAAAAAAAATTATGGTGAATTAGTTGATACATTTAACGGATTGGATGACCTGAAAAATAAAATAATCAGGACTCCTGTTGATCCAAACGTAACATTTAATGATGATCCTTTAAGAATTCTCCGGGCAATACGTTTTGCATCTCAACTTGATTTTAACATTAACGAAGAAGTTTTTGATGCAATAAGTTCCTTGGCAAACCGGCTTGAAATTATTAAGCAGGAAAGAATAACAGATGAATTTCTGAAAATCCTTTCTTCACCAAAACCTTCTGTAGGATTAAAATTATTGCAGGCAACCCAGGTAATGAAAATTATCTTTCCGGAAATATCAAATATGATTGGTGTTGAGCAGAGAAAAGATTATCATCATAAAGATGTTTTCCTTCATACCTGTCTTGTTGTTGATAATATAGCCGCAAGCACGAATGATGTTTGGCTTAGATTTGCTGCATTGGTTCATGATATTGCAAAGCCACAGACAAAAAGATTCAACGAAGAAGTTGGCTGGACTTTTCACGGCCACGAAGAAATCGGTGCAAGAATGATGGATGGGATTTTCCATAGGATGAAACTGCCGCTTAACAAACTTGATTATATTAAAAAACTTGTACGGTTACATTTACGACCGATTGCATTAGTTGACGAGGAAGTAACAGACTCTGCAATCAGACGACTGATAGTAAGTGCCGGTGAAGATCTTGAAGATCTTATTACACTTTGCCGTGCAGATATTACAAGTAAGGATATTAAAAAAGTCTCCAAATACCTTTCCAACTATGAATTAGTAATGCAGAAGGTGAGAGAAGTTGAAGACAAGGACAGGCTGCGTGCATTTCAATCGCCGGTCAGAGGTGATACAATTATGGAAATCTGCAAATTAAAACCTTCAAAAAC
>CAZIDB010000301.1:0-1299 GCA_964537965.1 uncultured Melioribacter sp.
TAAGGTTTCACTTTGCAATGAATAACCCGCACCAATACTTAAATCAGTAGGTAATTCAGTTGCCTCATTTTTTAGCTGGTGCATTTTCCCAATATTTCTTACAGCTATACCGAATGTTAAATTATCAATTGGTGACTTGTAATAACCACCTAAATCCATTCCCCAGCCGGTCGCGTCATCAGAGAACATTCCTTCGTAAAGATATTTGACACCAAATCCAATAGAAACATCTTCATATACGCTAAAGCCGGTTGAAAGTCCCATCGTAAAATAATTTGCATTAAATGTTGTTTCAGGTTCTCCGGCAATTTTTCTTACTTGTATATCAGAGACAGAAGTTGTATTAGCATTGAAGGCAAACGGCAAACCGAATATTTTAATGCTTGCACCAAGATATTCGCTTCTAACATCCTGGATCCATTCATTATGCATAAAAAGAATTTCTGAGCTTGTGAATTCTGAAAGTAAAGCAGGATTATAATTCAATGCCGTTACATCATTTGCAGTAACAACGCCAATGTTACCCATTGAAATATTCCTTGCGCCAAAACCAAACTTAAGAAAAGACAAACCTGTTTCGCCTGCATTCTGAGCAAACAAAAATGATGAACAAATTAAAACTGTGTATAATATTTTTTTCATAAAACTTTCGAATAATCACTTGAAAAATAAGGAAAAATATTCCTGTTAGAAATAAAAATTTACTCCGATTATATGCTGGTTTGAATCAGAGTATGGTTCAATAACAAAAGCATAATCAACTCCTAATGTATAATCAGAAACTTCCTTTGAGTAAGAAAAGCCAAAGCTTGGTCTTGCCGGAAATTCCGAATTACTCAGGTTCCATTTATCCAGGCCTGCACGTAAAAATAACTGATCATAAATATTATATTCGGCGCCGGCTCTAATATAATTTGTTCCGGCATTGCTGTTCTCAAATTCAACTGCAATTAACAGGTTTGGATTATTAAATTTATAGCTTGCTCCAATCTTTTTAAGAAGCGGAAATTTATTCTCACTTGTATTTCCATCTGTATCGTAAACCGGAGACGTATCCCATTTATATTTCGAATTCAGATCTGAAAGCATAAATGAAAAATGCAGATTATCATTAACGATATATATTGCACCTATATCAAAACCAAGCCCTGAAGCAGTTATCTCTTCATAGAGTTTATAATAATAAAATTTAGCAGATAAACCAACGACAAGCTTACTTGAAAACTTATTGGCAAAACTTAAAAAGAATTGATTCTCCGATGTAGTTAAGTCACCTGTCTTTATTCCCTGGTTATCTCT
>CAZIDB010000301.1:1399-4852 GCA_964537965.1 uncultured Melioribacter sp.
ATTACAATGAATTACATTAGAACCATTATTTTACCAAACAAAGGATCATTAGAACCAACATCAACTCTGTAAAAATAAACACCATTAGGAACAACGTTACCAAATTCATCTCGTCCATCCCAGAAATCAACTACACCAGCAGTCGGAGAATTATTAAATCCATCAACAGAATGAATAACATCTCCCCTGTCAGCATTCTGAATTACAGTTTTAACAAGGTTCATTCCGAAATCAAAAATTCTGATAGTAACACTTTGCCGTTTGCCACCGGTGCTGTATTTAAACATAACCTGTTCTACATCAGGAGAAAAAGGATTTGGGAAAGCATATGTTTCAGTTGCTGATGGTAAAGTTTGCGAAGCAATATAAACTTTCCATTCACCCTGCCACATAGAACCGCTTTCAGTTAATCTTGCTAAACCGGTTTCGGAACCAAGCCATACATAGTTACCTTTTCCTGAAGCTGAATAATATGTGTTTGTGATGATTGGAATCTTTGTATCACGGTCAATTATTCCTGCAGGAAGAATCCAGGTTTTATCATTATTAGAACGATAAACTCCATTATCTGTAGGAACCAGTGTCTCTTCATCTTTAAAGCCAACATTATGTGCCTTCTCACCATCCAGAACTATTTCCCAGGTTTCTCCATAATCTGTTGAATAACTTACAGCATAAAACTCGTTGTTATCTTCTGCCTTCCATGTTGCAGCCCATAAGGTTTTTGTTAATTGATTATACCCTAAGCCAACAACAAAATTTCCACTTATCGGATGATCCTGGTTTGTATGATTAACTTTTCTCCAGCTAATACCACCGTCAGTTGATAGATTTATTCCTCCAGCGCTACCGGCAACAATATGGTTATCATCAATTGCAATTACTGAAAACAATCTATGGTTAAGGTTATTTTCATTTCCGAAATTTCCTGCAACCGGTTGTAATGAAAATTTTAAAGTATCGGTATGAGAAATTTCATCCGGGCCATTATCCGGAGGAATAACTACTCTTTCCCATTTGCAATTTGGATTTGCAATTACACTATCGATTCTAACCTTGCGTAAACCGGCAGCGAAATTTGCTGTCCAGATATGAGTTGAAGTCAGCGCTACATCGTAAGAAATATTATTTATTGCAACGGTAACCGGTAAGGCTCTTATATTATTTATACCATAAACCACAATTGTATCATTCGCTTTATCAATTGACTGTGGAGTTGAAAACCATGTTTTACCTCCATCGGTAGAAAGTCTTACTCCGCTGCCTTCCGGATAGGATGTGCCGTCTTTATCAACCGAGTGAGCAGTAGCAGCGCAGATAATTCCGTTTTTATAATCTATACCTGAGATGTTTTCATTACCAAACGCAGTTGATTGGTAATAATTTTTCCACGAAGCGCCGTTATCAGTTGATTTGCTTACACCACGGCTTGTGGCAATCCAGATTGTATCCTGAACGATAATAATATCATTAATGCTGTTGCTAACAGGAGTTTCATCTGAAGTTTTTGAAAATGCTTTTCGTTCAAGATTATAATTGTCCGGTACAAACTGACCAAAACAAATTCCTGACAAAACAATTATTAGCAGTTGAAGTTTTAGTATGAATTTCATTTAACGTAGATATAATGAGTAATAATGTTACTTAATGAATCGCTTTGGTCTTTAGCCTGGAAAATAAACTTCCTTGTTTTTCCTTTAGCAGAAGCAGAAAAAATATTCCTGAAAGAATAAATTCCATCTCCGGCAGTTGCATCACCGTTGGTACCGTCATCATATAATGGAAACGGATTGGAAACAGAACCATCTTCTAACCGGACAAACTTAAGGAAAACATCTTTTATATCTTCCTGACCATTAGGATCAAAGCATTTTAATGACATGAGAAAAGCATTGTCCTCACCGGTGCCAATAGTATCCGGCATTTGAAGATTAGAAATTATCGGGGGCTCGTTTTGCTGGTTGTTGTAATAGGTAAAATTATGGTAAGCTGCTTTCAAAACTCTGCCGTCGGAGTATTGTACATAATACTCAATCCTGTACTTGCCGTTTATGTTGTACCTGCTTAAGGTAAATTTTGCAGAATAAACATTATCATTTATTGTAGTATCACCATTTGCAAGAAGTCCGTTATCAAGCAGGAAAAGATCGTTTTTATTTACCCTGGTTTCATTGGGATTATAAATCTCGACCCAAACTTCCGATAACCCGACATTGCCATACTTCTTTAAGTTAATGGTTATTGATGAATCAGTTTCGCTAAAAACAAAAACCTGTGGAGCGGTAATTCCAACTGCTATTCTTTCATCAGAAAGATTATCAACTGTACCTGAAGGAATCTTATCACAACTTAGATATAAGAATGGAATTATTATCAATAATATTTTTTTCATTGGTTCAATTATATTTTTAAACTGAAATTATTTCAAGGGTAAAATTAAACACCTAAAGATATTGAAAACGGAGAAGGTGAAAAAGAAATAATTAAAATAAAAATGCTTACGTACCCTAATATCCTTCTTTTCAAATCAAGATGAAGAAACACAGGCATAGGGGGATGCTTAACTTTAATTATAAAAAACAGAATAACTGCCCAGAAAAGCCAGCCAGACCAGCCAAACCCAATGTTCCACCCAGCCAAAACATCACCAAGACCAAGTAAGCCAACAATAACCAAAATACCAAGACATATCTGTGCAATGATATAGTGTTTCTTTTCACCAAACATGCTGTAAATGATATGACCTCCATCCAATTGACCCACAGGTATCATATTCATTGCTGTAACAAATAATCCAAACCATCCGACGCAAAGGAATGGGTAATGATAAATTTCAGACATCGGAGGAATGAATTGCCCCGGACTTGTAAATAAATTTCTTATAAATGAAAAGAGAATTGTATCTCCGAATGTTAATCCTAAAGCATTCTTACCGTAAGTTGGTAAATCATAATCAGGATGGATAGCCAGGATATATTCTTTACCGGGTAAATGAGTAAATCCATAAACAAGTAAAAGTAAACTTGCAATGAACCCTGCAATTGGTCCGGCAATTCCAATATCAAACATTGCTTTATTGTTTGGCACCTGTGACTTTGTTTTTATAACTGCACCCATAGTACCAAAATTCAGAAAGAATAATTCTGTAGATGGCAGCGGAATAAAATAAGGCAGTGTCGCATCAACTTTATGATATTTAGCCGCGAAGTAATGCCCGAACTCATGACTTCCTAGGACAAAAAGAATTGATAAAGAATAAGGCAATCCAACCAACAAAACAGAAATATCCTGGAGTCCAAAACCTTTAATCCATTGAACACCTGAAATTGTGGTTGTTACAAGAGTAATTAAGAACAAGAATATATTAATCCAGATTTTATTTTTTTTCTTCTTCTTAACTTTTACGTAATCAGTTGTAAATTCCGGTTGTGTATAATACTCTGCCATTTTACA